>JAGLNB010000247.1 GCA_023139715.1 Planctomycetota bacterium
CGTATGAACTTACTGGCTCCATCCATTGCTCCGTAAAATTCACTTTCCTTTACGATTTTTTTCCTTCGCACTTTTGCCTCGGCATCGGTTATAGCGCCGGCGTTTAAATCCGCATCGACAGCCATTTGTTTTCCGGGCATTGCGTCGAGTGTAAATCTTGCTGTAACTTCACTGATTCGCTCGGCACCTTTTGTAATAACTATGAACTGAATGACGACGAGTATCAAAAATATAACCAAGCCGACTACGATACTGCCGCCTGCGACGAAATCGCCGAATGTTTGAATGATTTTGCCGGCATCGCCGTTAAGAAGAATCAATCTTGTCGAAGCAACGTTAATGGAGAGTCGAAACAGCGTTACGAAAAGTAGAAGCGATGGAAACGTCGATAAATCCAGTGATTCCTTTGAGGATAATGTGATAATCAAAACCGCAATAGACAGCGATATACTGCACGCCAAAAGCATATCGAGCAATTGTGTCGGCAGAGGAATTATTAATGTAGCCAAAATCGTTATCAGGCCGAAAGCGAGTATTACATTGCTGTTTGGCATAAACGATTTGCCGGATAATCCTGACGGAATTGGTTTGCCGGAACTGGCCATTTGTTATTTTTTCTCCGCAGCAGCAGAGTCTGCAAGGCCGACAATGCGTTCTATTTTTATAGCGAAGTGATTGTCCACCACGACCACGTTTCCGGTTGCAAATTTTGTATCTTTCAGGTAGAGGTCGGCTGGTGCATCGATTGCTTTGTCGAGTTTCAAAACCGAGCCGGGTCCCAGCTGCAAAAGTTTGCAAATCGGTATTTTGGTTTGTCCCACTGCAACGGTGATAGGCAATTCCATATCGAGCAGAATATCGATACTTCCTGCCTGGCCGTTTTGTTCGGTCTCCTCAGTTTGTGGAAAATCAACTTCCTGTACTTTGGTTGTTGTTTCGCTTTGTGCGGCCTGCTCTTGTTCTTCCTGCTGCGAATTTTCTTCTGTGGTTGTTGTTGCTTCTGCCATTTTTATTCCCTCTTAATTTTTATTTACTCGTAACGATATTTTGCATTTTACTACGGCCTGCAAAGCGGCTCGGTAATTACCACAGCATATTTTCCAGCTGCTTGTGCCGGCTTTGCCTTAAAGAACATTTTATCTTCTATAATCAAATCGATTGGTTCATCGATTTTTTTGTCGAGCACCAGCACATCGCCTGCGCCAAGCTCCATTACTTCTTCAAATCTTAGCGACATTTTAGCGAGCTGCGCTGTTGCTGAAACTGTCGCATTGTTCAAATGAGCGAGAATTGCCTTTGAATCATTTGCATCTGATGATTTATTATTGCTTTTTGATTTTTTTCCAACCACCGAATCCAGTATGCTGCATGGCATTAAAATATTTATTGATTTCGCATCATCTTTTGAATTAGCTTGTTTAATGTTAAGTGTGATTTTGCATATTTTTTTTGTTTCATCAGCGTCGCTTATTGGTATTGGTTTTGATGTTATAAGTTTTTCAGCTGCGACAAAATCGGAATGTTTATGACATTTTGCAATCGCTTTGACAATCAGCAAAGCAATATCCATCAGGAGCGTTTTTTCCAGCGGCAATAATTCGCGATTTAATTCATCTTTCGAGATGGAATCACCGAGCAGTTGAGCTGTCCACAAAAGGGCTGTTTCGGCTTCAATGCAGATGAGTCCGCACAAATCATTTTGGTCTGTTCCAAAGGCGAGATAATAGTTTTGCCTTTCAGCCGGCGGCTGCCGTAAAAGTTCATCTGCAAAATGCTGCGTAATTGAATCTTCTGCCACCTCGAAATCTTTGGAATAGAGAGATGAGAAATTTTTCGCTGTAGCTGCGACCAATTTTTTTATGAAGCCGTTAAATTTGTCAAGCTCTTCATTATTAAAGCATTTCGGCCGGCTCCAATCATATGGAGTTGCCTCGATATTATCGTCGCCCTTTATTTTTCTTGAGCCGACTGCGCCAAGCAGGACTTTTATTTTTTCCATAGTGGATTTGCTATGTCCAAGCGGTTTTGCCAGGCCGATTGGGTTTTGCTCACACGGTTTAACATCACCAGCTGACGGATTTTGGGAAACGGCTTCGCTCATTGTATTGCAAATTCCTTAAAGAGAACTTCCTTGATGTGCGATTTTGCGTCTGGGAAAAGTTTTTCATTGAAAGCGTCAAGTATCTGCGATTGGATTCGCTTTAGATTTCTATGGCCTCTTACATCATCAAGATTCAAACTTGCAAGATAGATGGTCAGCCAGTTTGTAAGCAGTGGTTTTTTTTCTTCGAGAATCAAAAGGCCTTTTTCCTCATTCATATTTGAACTGATTTTCAAAGTCAGGGTTGCCCGCACATAGCGTGTTACTCCCGGCACATCGAGATTTGCCACTACCGGATCAATGTCGCAGTACCAATATTTCTCGTTCAAATTTTTGGTTTGAGTAATCTCGTTAATTTTTGCCTCCACAGCCGCTTCGGTAGTAAGGTCTTCTGTTTGCTTTGTATCCTTTTGCTGCTGCTGGATTTTTTTCGTTGTTTTAGCTACGCTCATATTTGTTAGTATCAATCCGAATCCAACTCCGGCACCGGCAAATAGTATTGTTATTACAATCACTATCACCCAGTGCATAAGCGGATTTACGGGTGCTTTTTTTGTATCACCGTCTTTTTTCTCTGTTTTTTCGGTTGGCTTTTCAGTAGATTTTTCTTTTGCTGAATCTGCCTTTTTTTGTTTTTTTACATCTTTTTCTTTTGCCATTTTTTACTCCCTGCTCCCCTCATTTTATTTCCGTGACACTTTCAATTCTTCAAACTGGTTGCAAACATTCTTGATTCCTGTATTTGTGTATTTTATCTCTTAGCGTTCTGTCGCTGATTCCAAGTATTTCAGCTGCTTTCCTCTGATTGCCGTCTGTCTGGTCTAATGTGTCGAGTATTGCTTTTCGCTCTACGTGTTTTAGTTTTATGCCTGCCAGATTTGAATCGGCTTGTTGTTTTTCGATTTTGGCATCTGAGCTAATTTCATCTTTTACGGTTTGTTCAAGCGGCTGCACTTCATCAAACAGCCACGAGGCATCAGCCAGCGAAAGAACATCTCCTGTTCCAAGAAAGAGAGAGGTTACGACGACATTTTTCAATTGGCGAATATTGCCCGGCCAATGGTACTTGGTAAAAATGTTCAGCATTGCAGGGTCGATTTTTGTAATCCTGCGCTGGTTTTGTTTTGCATAGATATTTATAAAATGCCATATCAAATCCTGGATATCTTCGGCTCGCTCTCTAAGTGGAGGAATAATTAATCTCGCCCCGCTCAATCGCCAGTATAAGTCCTGACGAAATCTGCCGAGCCGAACTTCCTGCAGAAGATTTCTGTTAGTTGTACTTATTACTCTGACATTTACTTTTATGTTTTCGTTTCCGCCGACTCGCTCGAAGTCCTGCTGTTCAAGTATTCTTAAAAGTTTGGACTGAAATTTTATCGGTGTTTCGGAAATTTCATCTAATAGCAGTGTTCCGCCGTGTGCCATTTCAAAACGGCCTTTTCGCCGCGCACAGGCACCTGTAAAAGCACCTTTTTCATGGCCGAATAATTCACTTTCCAAAAGCGAATCGCTAAGAGCTGCGCAGTTGACCCTGATGTATGGAGCGTTGGAGCGTTTGCTTTTATGGTGAACAAGATACGAGATTAATTCTTTTCCAGTTCCGCTTTCACCGCTGATTAACACAGGCACTGAAGTTGGAGCTATTTTTTCAGCTATGCTTATGGTTTGAATCAGTTTTGAGCTGCGGCCAATAATGCTGTAAATGTTATGGATACTTTCATCGGCTGCAATTTGTGTTGAAACTTTGTGATTTGGAATAATGGTATCGAGCAGTAGTTCGATTTTTTTTGCGTCCATCGGCTTGATTAAAAAATCACAGCAGCCGGCGTTAATAGCTTTTACAGCTGTCGGCAATATGGAATTGGCATCCGGCTTGTGAGCGTCTGCAATAATTACCACAGGCAGTTCCGGTAAATTCATTTTTATTTCAGCGAGCA
>JAGLNB010000248.1 GCA_023139715.1 Planctomycetota bacterium
AAATTTAAGTGTCACTTCTGATTTACCCAGCTCTTTAATGTGTTCGGACAATTTCACAACTTCATCTGCGACTTCAAATCCTTGTTCTCTGAGATTTGCTGCTATCTGGTCAGCGGTAACTGAACCAAACAAAACGCCTGTTTCGTTTGCTTTGGCTGCAATAACTGCTTCGGCACCCTCAACGGCTGCTGCTGCTTTTTCAAGGCGTGATTTTTCCTGTATTCTCTGCTCAGCTCGTTTTTGCTTTTCCTTGGCGAGAGATTTAAGATTTCCCTCAGTTGGCACAAGCGCCAATCTCTGCGGCAGAAGATAGTTTCTCGCATAACCTTCTTTAACAGTAATAACGTCTCCCAGCCAGCCGAGTGTTTTTACATCCTGGCAAAGTAAAACTTTTATTTCCTTAGACATCTCTATATTTTCCTTCCTGTTCTCAGCTTTGTTTACATCTTTCCGAAAACGCCTTTTTATTTGCAGTTAACTTCGGCAAAATTTTATATTTTATTTTTGCTTTTTAGACAGTGTATACAAGCAGAGACATATATCTGGCTCGCTTGATTGCCTTTTGCACTTTTCTCTGACAGCTGGCACAATTTCCACTTCTTTTTCGCGAATATATTTTGCCCCGATGCGTCAAAAGCCGCTGCAGGGTATCGATATCTTTGTAATCAACATATTTTTCTTTGCTTCTGCAAAAACGGCATTGCGTTTGTTCTCGTGTTCCCGAAAAACTGCTTCGCTTTTTATTGTCTCTGCCGCCACTACTTTTTTGTGTTGTTCTCATTGTTTGTCCTTGTTAATGCCTTTTCTATTAAATTCTTCTCTTAATTTTCGTTTTAGATTTTGGCTTTAATTAGAATGGTATATCATCAGAATCGGCTTGTTGTCCGCCGCCACCCTGATCATGTCCACCTTGCTCTGGCCTGTTAGGGCTGCCTGCCTGCGCCGAGCCGAGAAACTGAAAACTTTCCACGGTAACTCTATGCTTGCTCCGCTTTGAGCCGTCCTGCGCAGTCCAACTGTCAAAAGTAAGCCGTCCTTCCACAAACAGCGGCCGTCCCTTGCTCAGATACTTATTTATATTTTCTGCCAGTTTGCCGAACGCTCTGCAATCAACAAAGCAGGTTTCCTCTTTCATTTGTCCATCCTGGCCTTTCCATTTACGGTTCATCGCCAGCCCGAATTCCACCACCGCCGTTTGGCTCGGCAGATATGACAATTGCGGGTCCCGGGTGAGATTTCCCATCAACATAACTTTGTTAAGATTAGCCATTCTTAAACTCCCAATTTTTATTTGTTATTTTCACCACAAAACCTGGATTTTATTTTTATACTGGAAACGCTATATTAAGGATTTCCATTTATCTTTTACTCTTTTTCTTCTTCTTTATTTTCTTCCTCTACTGGCGGCTCTTCAACAACGTCTGAATCTTTTTGGCCGCTGTCTTTTGGCTCATCGCTTTTGGCTTCTTCTTTATTATCACTATCAGATTCATCGCTTTCGTTATTTTCCTTTTCTGCCTGCGCCTCTTTTGCCGCTTTCTCTGCCTGCTCTGCTTTCTCTGCCCGCAAAGCTGCTTTTTCTTCAGCCGCTTTAGCCGCTTGCTGCTGCTGTCTTTCAACTGCCGCACTTGGCGTTTCCTTCTCTAAATCTTCCGGCGTCATATGTTCGGCTGTAAGAATCAGCACTCGCAGAATATTTTCTGAAAGCTGAACATCTCTTTCTATCTGTGTTATGGTACTACCATCAGCTTTGAAATATACAAGTATGTATGTTCCTCTTGCTGCGCCTTTGACTTTGTAAGCCAGTTTTCGTTCGTCCCATTTTTTTATTGAGACTATTTCTACCTTAGCTTTTTCAAGTATGTCTTTGATAGCTTTTATCGTCGCTTCAAACTCAACTGCTTTTGTTGAATCAACAAGGAACATCGCCTCATATAATTTTTTAACAATAGTTTCCAAACCGATTTACCTCCTGAAATAATTTTTTAAGTTCGTTTTTTTATTTTACTAATCATTAAATTCGTTCATAGTTTTTTCTGCGCCACATTCAATCCAGCAAAGAGCCGCCTTTTTTGCTCTTTCAATCGCTCCGGCCAGCGGTTGCTGCTCTTGTTTTGACGGTTTCTTCAGCACATAACTACTGGCCGATTCGAAGCCGCTTTGGCCAACACCTACTCTTAATCTGGCAAACTGGTTCGTTCCCAATTTTTCTATAATATCTGCCAATCCATTATGTCCGCCACTGGAGCCCTTTTCTCTGAGCCGCATTTTTCCCGGCTCAATTGCCATATCATCGGTTACTACCAGCAGATTTTTAATGTCCGCCTTATAAAATCCAACAACCGTCGCTACTGCCTGGCCGCTTCGATTCATAAACTGCTGCGGTTTAAGCAATATTATATTTTCGTTTCCAAATTCCGCCTGCCCGAAGAGCGAGCTGAACTTTTTTTTCTTAACATTCATATTCAACTGCTCGGCGAGTAAATCTACTACTCTAAATCCCAGATTATGCCTTGTCTCGGCATAATCTTTGCCCGGATTACCGAGGCCGACAACAATTTTAATTCCGCTACAAACATCCATTTCCATTTTTAAGCCGGGAACTTTTCATTGCCGATTTTATTTTTCTTTTTCAGCCGATTCTGACTCATCTTCTTTGGTTTCACCGATTACCTCAGGGGTTGTCGGCTGTTCTTCTTCGAGTTCTTCGGCACTCTTTGCAGCAGCAACTATACTACAAGCAGCGAGCAGCGTTTCGGGTTTAGTGATAAGCTTTGCTCCCTCTGGCAACTTAACATCACCAGCGTGCAATGAATCACCAATTTCCATTTCTTTTACAGAAACAACAATGCTGTCAGGAATATTACTTGCCTTGCACTCAATTTCAATTTTATCAAGATGTTCCTGAATAATTCCACCCTCACTTGCGCCTTTAGCCGTACCTTTTAACTCAATTGCCACTTCAACTTTAATCATTTCCGCAATATTGACTCTTATCAAGTCAACGTGAATAATATTTTTGCCTAGATAATCATACTGCACATCCTTAAACATCACGGATTCTTTCTTTTTGTCTGTCTGCACTTCAAGCATTCTGTGTCCGCTGTGCAAAACCCGCTCAAGCGTATGCCCATCAAGAGCTATAGCGAGCGACTCTTCTTTGTGGCCGTAAACGATAGCCGGAACTTTTCCTTCTTTTCGCAGTTTAGCTGCTGCTATTGAGCCTTGATGCTCTCGAACAATTGCTTTCAAAAGCGGTGTTTTTTCCATAGTTTCCTCACTTAATAACTTATTTTTTCTAACTATTTTCTATAATTCTAATTTTAACTTTTTTCGCAACCTCAAAACTTCATCTAAACATAAACAAGATTAGCAACCCGTTAAACGTTATTGAACAAACTGCTGATTGATTCGTTTCTATGAATTCTTTTTATTGCTTCGCCGAGCATTGACGCAACGCTAAGCACTTTGATATTTTTTATTTTTTTCGCTTCCTGCGAAAGCGGTATTGTATCTGTAACCACTATCTCATCGATTGACACCTTATTTAATCTTTCCACGGCCGGCCCTGCAAAAACACCGTGGGTTCCGCCGACATATATTTTTTTTGCTCCTCTTTTTTTGACTAGTTCAACTGCACTGCAAACAGTCCCTGCCGTAGCGATAATATCATCGCACATCAATATATTTCTTCCATCAACGCTTCCGATTAGTTCCTGTGCTTCCACCTTACTTCCGCTGACACGTTTTTTGTGTACAATTGCGAGCGCTCCTCCGAGCCGGTCTGCATACTTAGCTGCTATTTTTATATTTCCCACATCCGGCGAAACTATTGTCAGATTATCGATTTTTTTATTGAGGAAATAATTACTCAGCACCAGTTCGCCAGTCAGATGGTCAACTGGAATATCAAAAAAGCCCTGTAACTGTCTTGCGTGCAAATCAATCGTTAAAACTCTATCAACTCCAGCCACTGTAAGAAGGTTAGCTACCAGTTTTGCCGTGATTGGCACTCTTCCCTCATCTTTTCTATCCTGACGTGCGTAGCCGAAATAAGGGACTACAACCGTAATTCTCTTTGCACTGGCTCTTCTAAGGCAATCAACATAAATGAGTAATTCCATTAAATACTCATCAACCGGCTGGCACGTTGACTGCACAATAAAGCAATCTCTTCCGCGAACATCGTCTTCTATTCTTATGTGTTTCTCGCCATCGGGGAATTTTTCTATATTTGCTCCGCCCTGCGGAAGACCGAGATATTTACAAACTGCTGCTGACAGTTGCGGATTACTACTTCCTGCAAATATTTTCAGATTATCATTTAAGAACATCTATCCCTGACCTTTCATTTTCCGTTTTTCATTTTTATTATAGCTTTGCATCAGACAGCTTCGCCATTTTTCAACACAACTCCACTTTCCAGACACACAAACGGGCCTATCCTGCAATTTTTGCCGACCTTCACATCACTGCTAATATATGTGAACGGCTCAATTATCGTATCAGCGCCGATTCTAACTCCTGCTTGAATCCACACATTTTCGGGATTTGTAATCGTTACGCCGCCCTGCATAATTTCCGATTGAATCCTTTGCTGCATTGCTTTATTTACTTCGCTAAGCTGCTCTCTACTATTCGCACTTATCATTTCCTGCGGCTCAACCGCTGTTACTGCGGCCACTTTTTTTCCAGCAGAGAGAATAATTGCTATAGCATCTGTAATATAATATTCTTTTTTAGCGTTATTCGGCTTAACTTTTCGCAATGCCTCAAACATAACTTTATTATCAAAAAGATAATAGCTCGGATTAACCTCCTTAATTTTTAACTGTTCCTTTGAGCAATCATTATGCTCCACGATTGCCGCTATGTTTCCTTTTGTATCTCTTGCTATTCTTCCATATCCAGCCGGTTCATCGAGTATAGCCGTTGCGAGAGTTGCTACTGCTCTTGCTTTTTTATGTGTTTTTATAAGCGTTTTTAGAGTTTTCGTTTTTATCATCGGGCCATCGCCGCAGAGTACAAGCGTTTGACCGCTGAAATCTTTAAGATGTTTTTTGCAGCATAAAACTGCATGAGCTGTCCCTTTTTGTTCTTTCTGATTTACCCAAACAACATCTTTGCAATTTGCAAACTGTTTTTTTACTTTCTCAGCTCCGTAGCCAACGACGACATATATTTTTTTAGTTCCAGCTTTCCTGCAGGCGTTCAGTACATATTCGAGCATCGGCTTTCCACAAACTTCGTGCATCACCTTTGGCAGAGCTGTTTTCATTCTACTGCTCACGCCTGCTGCCAGAATTATTGCTACGGTTTCCATTTTTTAAGCTTTTAATTCTCTTTTAACAATTTACACTCAAAACTACCCGACCAGGACTTGAACCTGGAATGTAGGCATCAAAAG
>JAGLNB010000249.1 GCA_023139715.1 Planctomycetota bacterium
CTGATGTTGACGGAATTATCGTGCCAGGCGGATTCGGCACGCGAGGAGCAGAAGGAAAAATCGCCTGCGTAAAATACGTCAGAAAAAATAATATTCCTTATCTTGGAATATGTTTCGGATTCCAGATGGCTGTTATAGAATTTGCACGCAATGTCTGCGGCCTGAAAAATGCCAACACCACTGAAATCGAGCCGAACTGCCCCGAGCCGGTGATTGACATATTGCCTGAGCAAAAAAAGATTGAAGGGCTCGGCGGAAATATGCGGCTCGGCGGTCGCGACATTGAAATAAAGCCGCAAACATTTACACATAAACTGTTCAATAAATCAGAGACGGTTAGAATGCGATTCCGCCATCGATACGAAGTTGACCCGAAATACATCTCGCAGCTGGAAAGTGCAGGTATGCTCTTTTCCGGCAAAGCTCCCGAGCATCCGATTATGCAGATTCTGGAAATTCCTAAGCATCCGTTCTTTATTGGAACCCAGGCACATCCGTGTTTGACTTCTCGGCCATTGAAAACACAACCAATGTTTGTTGGTCTTGTGGCAGCTGCAATGCAAAAACATTATCCAAATGAAAAACTGCCTGATTGTATAGAAGCCGCTGTAAAAGTTTCAAAACAATAAAAGGTTATTCTGTATTTTGCAACGATTTAGAATTACTTTCTAATTGGCTTATTTTCGATTCAAGTTCTTCATTTTCACGTTGGAGTCGCACGGTCTCTTCAAAAAGAAATTTGGTCAAAGTGTCATCAACAGATGGCTTTGATTGCAAAGCTTCTTTTTCGTTGAGACATTTTTCCAGCTGCTTTTCTTTCTCAAGGATTGTTTTATCTTTTTTTACTAAATCTTTTTTCAGCTGCATATTTTCGGCAGCTACAAGTCGGCTCTGTTTGGGATTAGAAATGTTCTGCTCCTGACAGCCGGCTATTACCAAAAACAAAACAACGCTAATTCCAGAAATAATGTTTCTTTTGGCAAACTTTTTCATTTTTTATCCCTTCAAAATTTTCAATGCTTAAACCATTTGTAATTATCCCATATTTCCAAAAACAATCAAGGCAGCCATTAAAAATATATCCCTTGATTTGCAGCTAAAAGTAAATATAGTAAAAAACAGAAATCATATCTTTTTACAGGCAGGAAACAGATTATGCGTATAGGAATAATGGGTGCGATGGATAAGGAGGTCGCTCTGCTCCTAAGCGATATGAAAAATATCCGTTCGGAGAAAATTGGAATCAGGACTTATCACAGCGGTTCACTTTACGATAAAGATGTTGTGCTGGCGGTTTCCGGCTGGGGCAAAGTGGCTTCAGCTTCGACAGCAACGGCAATGCTCATTCGTTACAATGTAGAAACCATCATCTTTTCCGGCGTTGCCGGCTCTGCGGCAGATGAGCTTAATATTGGCGATATTATTATAGCTTGCCAGTTGGTTCAGCACGATCTGGATGCCAGCCCGATATTTCCAAAATATCAGGTTCCGCTGCTTGGAATTTCACATTTCAAAACAGATGCAAAATTAAAAAAAGCTGCAATTTCAGCAGCTGAAAAATTCGCATCAAATGAAATTTCCAGCCATATAGACAGCAATACTTTATCTGAATTTAACATCACAAAACCAAAAGTATATGAAGGACTCATCGCAAGCGGAGATAAATTTATTTCGAGCAGCGAAGAACTGGCCAAAATAAAAAAAGATTTCCCCGATTTGAAATGCGTTGAAATGGAAGGAGCAGCTGTGGCACAGGTTTGCTATGAACACAATGTGCCATTAACAGTTGTAAGAGTGATTTCCGACAAAGCTGACAGTGATGCGGAAATAAATTTTCCGCTGTTCATTTCAAAAGTTGCAAGTCAGTATTCACGAGGCATTATTTGTAATCTGCTCGATAGAATCTAAAAAACTTTATGAGCATAACCGAAAAAATAAAACAAAAAGCTCTTGAGCTGGGCTTTGATTTAGTTGGGATTACTGATGCTGCTGCGGTCGACGCTGAGCAGGCCAAATTACTGGCCGAATGGCTCGATTGCGGATGTGCAGGCGAAATGGATTATATGCACAGAAATTTCCGCAAACGAATCCATCCATCCGAGCTTATGAAAAATGCCCACTCGATAATATGCGTCGGATTAAATTACACACCTCAAAAAATAAAAACAAATTCACAAAATTCCGCTGCAATCGGCAAAGTGGCAAATTATGCGCAGTATGAAGATTATCATCCTTTTATAAAAAAGCAGCTTTTCAAATTAGCCGATTTCATAAAATCACTTACCAAAGAAAATTTGAAATTCAAAATTTGCGTTGATTCCGCCCCGCTCGCTGAAAGAGCAATCGCTGCGAGAGCAGGCCTTGGTTTTATCGGGAAAAATCATACGCTGATAAATCCCGAAATTGGCAGTCAGATACTGCTCGGCGAAATAATAACCACATTAAAACTGGAAATTGACGAACCAATTAAAAACAGCTGCTGCGATTGCGATAAATGCATCACCTCCTGCCCAACAGGGGCACTATCAGCCGACGGTAAATTCGATGCAACCAAATGTATCAGCTATTTAACAATCGAATACAAAGGCAGAATTGTTTCGGAACTAACTGGAAAAATAGGCAATCATATTTTCGGTTGCGATGAATGCATTATGGCTTGTCCCTATCAAAAAAATGCACCAGTTTGTAAAAACAAAGAATTCAAATTTCACAGCAACAGAGCAAATTTAGATTTACAGAAAATTTTGGATTTAAGCGAAGATGAATTCAAAATCAGATTTGCCGATTCGGCTTTCGAGAGGCTGGGGATCGAGAGATTAAAAAGAAATGCAAAAATCTGCCTTGAAAATTTACAAAAAAAGAAATAATTACGGAGCAAGGAAAACATCTGATTCGCACGTTGGAACTTCAACACCTTTGTAGGTATTTGTGTCTCGCAGCGTAAATATATCATCATGGGAAATACCGACACTTCGTACCTTGATAAATTTCACACTTCCATCGCCAAACAAAACATTTTGGCCACGATGATTGTGATTTCGGCTGTTGGAAGTGGACATTTTTTTACTCATTTGAAGATTTAATGATTCGCTGTGAAGAGGAAGGGTTTCAAAAAGAGGATTTGAATCAGACATTAAAACTTTTTGAGAGGATGAGTCCGCATCTTTGGAGTCATTACATCTTATTCTAAAACTGTAGGTCACATCTTTTCGACAGAGAAAATCATTGTAATATTTCAATTGTGAATCACTAAGCTTGGCTAACCTGGCTTGGCCACTGCCGGGACAAACAAAATCATTTC
>JAGLNB010000025.1 GCA_023139715.1 Planctomycetota bacterium
GCAAATCGTTCCTTCAATTTACATAATTGCCCGTAAGCCAAATCAGCTTCATCTTCAACCACAAACCAAAGAGAATAATTTCTGCTGTCCTGCTTGAAAAAAGAACGGATGTTTTTCTCGAAAGCCAAATCGAGCCCTTTGCACGGAACCATCAATACAATTTCAGGGTGATATGTAGTTCGCTGCTTGGCGTAATTGGTTATTGCGTAGCGGTAATTGCGACACGCCTGAACCAAAATTACAATTTGAAAAAGAATCGCTGCTATAGCTATGTAATAGTACCAAGTCATAATTAGTTGTTAGTTGTTAGTTGTTAGTAAAGGAAATCTATCAACCAGCAACAGATTCTCAATTTTACATTCTAAATTCTTTTCTCTTCGCGCCTTACAATATACGCTTCAGGAAATAGATGCAAGAGGTGTTATTAGTTCGGACAGTTCTTCGATTGTATAAGATTTAGCAAGGTCAAACGCCAATAAGCAGCCGTGACTGTGTTCGGAAGCAATAATTATCAGGTTTTCACCGGCTTTGCTCCAACCACGAGACTGGGTTTGATGGCCGAGAACAAAAATATCAGCATCAAAAAGTTTAGCCATTTTATCCAGTGTTTTTTGGCTGTGTTTTCTACCCCAGGTTAAATAATGAACCGAGCCATCCCTGTCGCAATCTTCGCTCGTCAGTTTGCGATTTAAAATTTCCACGTCTATTTTATCTGCATTGCGATTGTCCGGCAGTGAATGCGAAATCCATATTCTGCTTTCGGTTCTGGCTGCGAGCGGCTGAGACAAAAGCATTTCTTTTATTGCCAACTTAATTTCGCCGCTGTCTTCGTTGAACTGCCTCTTCAGTGCCACATTCATTGAATAGTTCATTTCTTTGCCGTTTTTCATCACCTGGCCATCGTTAATAAAAACGGTATCATGGTTTCCCATAATGATGTGAACACGGCCGGGAAAATCGAGTTTGTAGCGAGCAATATCAAATAATAATTGGTAAGAAAGACAGCCGCCGTCAGCATCTTCGGGGCCGCCGTGGATTATCTCCTGCAAAATAACATACCTGTCGGGATTTTCCGCAAGATTCGCAAACGCAGCTACTCTTTCGAAATTTCGCCGATGGCCGTGAATGTCGCCGGCTACAACAACGCTCCCAGCAGCAGGCAAATTAACCACATTGCCCCGCCGTAAAACATCATAGCGATTGGCGTTTGCTGCTTTTTTGAGCAGTTCAATTATTGCTTGTGTTTGCAAGGCCATTTTTGCCAATCTTGATTTTATCGCCAAGTATGCTGTGTATTACCGTATCGAGTTTTGCGATTACAACTGTCATATCCTTTGGCCGCTGAGCAGAGTTGTCTTTGACGCAATCCATAACAAGATTGGAAATTGCTAAAGGTATTTGCTTTTTCAATTCGTGCGGAGTCGGACAATCTTCCTTAATAACAACGCCAAGGTCAGCTTTTTTCTTTGGTATTAAAGTTGGCACATTATGGCCGGTCAGTGCCCAGTATATTGTCGCTCCGAGATTGAAAATATCAGTTCTCGGGTCAAGCGGTTTTCTCCTGACCTGTTCTGGAGCGATGTAATCGGGCGTGCCCTGAATACGCTGTTTTGTGGTGCCGATTTTACAGCTCTGGCCGAGGTCGATAATTTTTATTGAGCCGGAATTATCGATGAGAATGTTATTTGGCTTAATATCACAGTGAACAAATCCGCTTTTGTGCATAGCTTCAAGGCCGCTGGCCACCATTCTGAAAACCAGCAGTACATCGATTAAGCTAAGCGAGGGACTGTCTTCAAGCGATTTGCCCTCAAAAAATTCCATGGAGAGCAGTATTTCTTTTACTTTGAACAACCTGCGTATTTTTTTGAGTTTATAGCATTTTCGGATATACATATGGTCTATCCGCTGGGACATTTTGAATTCGGTTTCGACCTGCTCGAATATTCTCGTATCTGCCGGCCGCTCAAGCGTTATCCTCTTTAGAGCGACAATTTTTTTATCCTGGTCGTCAGTAGCAAGGTAGATTGTGGTTCTGGCACCTGAGCCGATTCGCCCTTGTATTGTGAAACCACCAACATCCAATATATTCTTAGCCATGCCCTTCAACACCCCTAACGGCTGTAAAATTTATGTATCTGCTGCTACTATAAAATATAATATATGAAATCATCTCTGCCAAAAACCGCAAGTAAAGCCGGTTTAATTGGTCATTTTACAATATAACTAACTATTCGTCCACTAATTACAGCTGTTTTTTTCATAAAAAGACAGGGCTTGACAATTTAATAATTATTGATTATTCTTCCATGATTATTGGTATTATTTATTGTTCTTCCCCGATAGCTCAATTGGTA
>JAGLNB010000250.1 GCA_023139715.1 Planctomycetota bacterium
ATAATTCTACACCTGTCCTGAGCAAAGTCGAAGGATTCTTATTTACCCGGCCAACCATTTTGCCCTGTTCGTTTCTAATCAATTCAACTTCAAGCAAATCATTCGGCCTGAAACTTTTGCCATTAGTTTCAATTTCAACTTCAAAATACCGGCTGGCTCGGCCAATACATTTTCCGCAGCTATTATTTTCCACAAGAACCATATCCGTTTGCTCTAAAAACTGTTCACGAAATTTCCAGGCCAATTCCAAATCCAAATCACGCAAAATCTTTGAACGCTTCTTTATAATCTCACTACTAACCCTATCCTTCATAATCGCAGCAGCAGTGCCCCTTCGCGGCGAAAAACTAAATACATGTATTTTCGCAAAACCAACTTCTTTGGCTAAATTAATACTATCTGCAAAATCGGCATCCGTTTCGCCGGGAAAACCAACTATAATGTCAGTAGTCAGAGCAGGTGCGTTAAGTCGAGATTTTATAAGCTGGATTTTTTCCCGGAACCGGCTGGAATCATACTGTCGATTCATTTTCTTTAAGATATTGTCCGAGCCGGATTGCAGCGACAAATGCAAATGCGGCATAATATTTTTGCGATTGCAGAAAACATCAAGCAATTCAGAAGTAATGTCGCCCGGCTCAAGCGAGCTTAATCTGAGCCGCACAAGATTTGGAATTTGAGCCATTTTGTCGATTAGCTCAGCTAATTTTTCGTTTCGCTGCTCCGGCCAGCTTTTTTGTTTTACGGTCTTTTGGCCGTAAGCACCGAGATAAATTCCCGTAACAACAATTTCCTTATGGCCGTTTTTGACAAGAACTGCGGCTTCCTGCAAAACCGCTTTCTGCGACCGGCTTTTAATTACAGGACGAGTTGTGGGAATTATGCAATAGCTGCAATAGCCGTCGCAGCCGTCCTGGACTTTCAGAAAAGCCCTCGTTTGGCCGGCAAAAAATTCCAATGAACCAAATTTTTCGCAATTTATTTCCAAATCGCCTTCAATTTTGCCAGCGGAATTGATTATCTTATCCAGTTCCTTAGCAAGATTGTCAAAATTATCTACAACGTAGATATTTTCGCCCTCGCAATCCAATTCGCCAACCTCTGCCCTTGCCAGGCAGCCGCAAATAACAATGGCTGCTACAGGATTTAATCGGCGTGCCTTGCGAATGTATTGGCGGCTCTTGGCCGAGGCCGTATGCGTTACGCAGCAGGTATTTATAATGAATAAATCCGCTTTTTGGCCGGCAGCGGCAATCGATTGTAAGCCAAGTTTCTCAAGCTGCTGGCGAATTTGCTGGCTTTCGTATTGATTGACTTTGCAGCCAAGAGTATTTATGGCAAAAGTTTTCATAATATGGTATAATCTATGCTTATTTGGGCTAAATTACAAGGTCAATCGAGAAAAGGACTTACGATTGGTTATGCTCAATTTGAAATTAAGATAATTAAACTCAATGGCAGTAGTAGTCGAAACTGATAAAAGATAAGAAAGATAAGATAGAGAAGCAGTACAAAACTCACGAAATATACAGCAACTGGATGCGAGGTTAGATATGGCTTTGGAATACGGTGCCATTTGGGCAATAGACATAGGAAGCAATTCTCTAAAAGCTCTGCACTTGACCAACCAAAATGGTATCGTCGAAGTAATCGGCTTTGACAGCATTCAGCATAGAAAAATAATCACAAACAATATAACAAGTGCTGAAAAAAATGAGTTGATAGCACTCAGTTTACGTCAGTTCGTAAAACAAAACAACATCGCTGGTGAACATATAATTATCTCCGTGCCAAGCCAGAGCAGCTTTGCCAGATTCGTCAACCTGCCACCAGTTGCAGCCAAACGCATACCTGAAATAGTCAGATTCGAAGCAGTTCAACAAATCCCTTTCGACATTAACAATGTGCAGTGGGACTGGCAAATGATGAGCGAAGGCGGCAACGCTGAAAGCAAGGTCGGAATTTTTGCAATTAAAAACGAAATTGTCAATTCCATACTCGAACATTTCAGCGGAGAAAATATACCTGTCAACTGTGTTCAGATGGCTGCGATGGCTTTGTATAATTATATTTATTATGACCGCAGCAATCTACTTGCATCATCCAAAGGTAAAGAGCAGGCGATAGTTGTGCTGGATATAGGTGCAGAAAACACCGACCTTGTCGTTTGCACTAAATCAGGGGTCTGGCAAAGATGTATACTAATGGGAGGAAATTTCTTTACCAGAGCTATAGTTGACGCATTCAAGCTCGACTTTGAAAAAGCTGAAAAATTAAAACGAACAGCTCCCGTCAGCAAATACGCAAGGCAAATTTTCCAGGCAATGAAGCCGGTCTTTACAGATTTATCCTCGGAAATACAACGCTCGCTCGGCTTTTACAGCAACGCAAATCCCAACGTCAAATTAACCAAAATCATTGCGTTCGGCGGCGGAACTAAAATGCGAGGCCTTTTAAAATACCTGCAGCAGAGCTTGCAAATACCTGTAGAAAAGCCGGACTCATTCAAAAAAGTAAAAATGGCAGACGGCGTATCAGAGGCCAAATTCCATGAAAATATCAGTGATTTCGGCACGGTTTACGGCCTTGCTCTGCAGGGACTGGGATTGGCAAGAATAAAAAGCAACCTACTGCCAAAAAGCATTGCTCGCTCAATGGCCTGGACAAGTAAAGCAAAAATTCTAACTGTCGCTGCAGCTGTCTTGCTCGCTGTTTCGCTTGCCTGTTTTGTGAGAACAAATCTCGACAGAATAAAATATTCAAACAACAACAAAGTAAGACAAAAAAACACCAACATAATCGATACAGCCAAACAAGCCGGCAATAAACTTGAAGCACAAAAAAGTAAAGCTGCCAGTTATGAAACAATAATAAAAAACTCATTTGAACCACTTAGAAACAGAGAAGTTATCCCCCTGCTGTATCAAACCATAGTATCTGCTCTGCCAAATGAAAAAAATAATCCCGAACAAAAAGAACTTTACGCAGCATTCGTCAACGGCGATGCAGATGCGGTTATGGAAATTCCTCGCAAAGAAAGAAAACAAATATTCATAACTGATATGTCAATTCGCTTTGCAGATAATCTTGCTAAAGCAGAATTTAAAAACAT
>JAGLNB010000251.1 GCA_023139715.1 Planctomycetota bacterium
AATATTACCATTACTCCGTTTTTGTAGTATTCATCTGGATACGGCTGAATTTTTGCGGCTGTAATCAGCAGAGTAGCCGGTGAGTCGGGGTCAGACATTGGCCCTGATGTTAATGTTAGCCGAATTCGTGCATCGGTTAATTCGTTTGCTTTTAGCGTTTTGTAAATTGCCTCTTCTACATAACTTTTTTCATAACTGTTTTTTATGGATAATTTTTCAGCACTGGAAAACAATCTATTTAGATGGTCTTCGAGAGAAAAAACAATGCCATCGTAACTTCGCATTGTTTCAAAGAGTCCGGCTCCATATAAAAAGCCTCTATCGGCAACCGATACTTTGGCTTTTTCGCTTTCGATTAGTTCGCTATTTAGAAAAACTTTTTCAATCATTTTTTAACCTGTCTGCTCTATGCTTTTTATTCCTGCCAACAATGCTTTTGCTTTTGTAATTGTCTCATCCCATTCTTCCTGCTGCTTGGAATCTGCAACTATTCCTCCGCCGACTTGCACAAAGGCCTTTTGTGCCTTGATAATAATCGTTCGTATGGCGATATTCAAGCATACATTGCCATCGATTCCAATAAAACCAATACTGCCTGTGTAAACACCTCTTTCGGTTGGCTCGGTTTCATCGATTATTTCCATTGAACGAATTTTCGGAGCTCCTGTGATTGAGCCGCCGGGAAATACCGCTTTTAGAATATCGCATATTGTTGTTTTATTTTTGAGTTTTCCGGCTATTGTTGCAACGGCGTGAAAGACAGTAGGGTGGCTTTCGATGGTTCGTTGCTGAATTACTTTTCTCGTTCCCGCTTGACATATTTTGGCGATGTCATTGCGTTCAAGGTCGATTATCATATTGATCTCTGCTTTTTCTTTTTCGCTTTCAAGAAGCTCTTTGAAATTTTTTGCATCCTGGATAGATTTGTTAACTCTTGGCCGTGTGCCTTTAATCGGCTTGGTACTAATGAGACAATCATTGATAGTTAAAAACATTTCTGGCGAAGTGCTGACGATTTGAAAATTATCACCGCCGATATAACCTGCATATGGACTTGGATTGTAGCGGTTTTGCCAATGGAAAAGTTCTATTGGCTTACTATTAAAATTGCAATCGAATCGCTGCGAAAAATTGACCTGGTAAACATCGCCATCGTAGATATAAGTTTTTATTTTTTCGATTGTCTGCAAATAATAATCTTTGCTCATATTACATTTGATGTTTGGTAAATCGATATTGTCAAGGTCGGTTGAAGCAAATTCTGGGATATTGATTTTTTGAGATTCCAAAAGCAGTTTTTCCAGGCAATCTAATTTTTTGCGAGGCGTTTCAACTTCATTGGGCAGTTGCAGTGCGATTAGCCAGAAAACGTTATCTTTATGGTCGTATGCGATTAAGCGGTCGTAAAAGCATAATCGTATAAGCGGCATTTGCAGGTCGTTGATTGTTGTTTGCGGCAATTTTTCAATATATCGGCCGAGTTCATAGCTGAAAAAGCCGAGCCAGCCGCCACAGAAAATTTTCTCAGGCAAAGCAATGTTTTTGTCATTCCCACGAGAGCTGGAATCCATTTTTTTAAGTTTGTATTTATCGAGTATTTGCTGTAGTTTTTTGAAAGGTTCTTTTTCTCCTGCTTGAAACTCAAAAATTTCTTTTGGCCTGGCCGCCCAGTAGCTATATTTATCAGCATTTATTTTTGAAGAATTTGCGCCGAGGATTGACGGGTTTTCAAGCTGGCTGAAAAGTTCACTTATAGCCGGCAAATTTGCAGATGTTTGGATTTTCCTGTAATGCGGTTTGCAGAAAATGGCTTTTTCTGTTTTCAGTGCGGTGGTCATTTGATTTGATTAGAGATTTTTTAACCTTTGTTCTTTGTCGTAATTTTTTAACGCTTCAATCAATTCGCCCATATTACCTGTTATTATTTTGTCGAGACTATAAAGTGAGAGGTTGATTCTGTGGTCGGTAATGCGATTTTGCGGCCAGTTGTATGTTCTGATTTTTGCAGAGCGGTCTCCCGAGCCAATCATATTTTTTCGCTGCGAATCCCGCTCGGCCTGCTCTTTGCTTTGATAGTGTTCGTAGAGCCGGCTTCTTAGAATACGCCATGCCTTAGCCCGATTTTTGTGCTGGCTTTTTTCATCTCTCATACTAACGGTAATTCCGGTTGGAACATGTTCGAGTTTGATGGCACTATTGATTTTATTTACGCTTTGCCCGCCCGGCCCGCCGGCTCTGCTGACGTGTTCAAGTACATCATTTGGTGCGATTTTTATATCGATTTCTTCTGGTTCGGCCAATAC
>JAGLNB010000252.1 GCA_023139715.1 Planctomycetota bacterium
TTCCGCTGTCCTGCCAGAGAACGCCATCGGCACAGGTCGATACGTAAAGAATGAGAGCTAATAAAAAAACGACAACATAACTTATTTTTAGATTGGCGAAGATTGCAGATATTTTCATATTAAAATTTCAAATCGATTAGATGGTTATAATTAAATATTTGGTGTCGCCGATAAATTGCATTGTTCCTTCGTAGTCAGCTGGAATCAATACGCAATCACCGGCGCTAAAATCAGTCTTATCTTTTTGGGTTTCAAATATTTTCCCAGAGCCATCTGTGAATACGTAAACTTTCATTTGGCTGGGCAAAATAGAAATCTGCGAATCTTTTGGCTGCTCGGCTTTGTCTATTTTGAAGTCTTTACTGTCAACCAGGCGGCCTGATGTTGTTACGGGCAACTGGCTACTGTCAATATCAAAATTAATACTCTCTAAGGCCTCTTCAATGTGAAGCTGCCTTGTATTGCCGGCTACATCGATACGATTAAAATCGAAAACACGATAAGTTGTATCCGAGGGCGTTTGGATTTCGGCTATCATATTATTTTTGCCGATAGTGTGGACGGTTCCGGCTGGAATAAAATGACATTGACCGGCCTTTACGGGAACTCTGTTAAGTAAATCAGCGGCTGTGCCATCGGCTATTGATTTGGCAAATTGCTCTTTTGTTACGCCTTTTTTGAGCCCCTTGTAAATCACAGAATCTTCGCCGGCTGCAATTATGTACCAGCATTCGGTTTTTGGCTCACCTTTTCCCATTCGCTTGCAGCTCTGCTCATCGGGATGAACCTGAACGCTTAGTTTTTCTTCCGCGTCGAGCAGTTTGAGCAGCAGCGGGAATTGGCCGGAAAAATTCGCATCTCCCATTATTTCTTTTGGATATTTTGCAATAGCTTCTGCGATGGTTTGGCCGGCCAGTTCGCCATTTGCAATTATGGATTTATCGTTGGGCAAATCCGCCAGTTCCCAGCTCTCGCCGATATTTATATTTGAAGGGAAATCTTTGTTGAAATAGGAACACAGCTTTTGGCCGCCCCAAATCCGCTCTTTGTAAATGGCTTTGAATTTTAATGGGTATAATTTCATAATTTTAAATCATTAGTGTGAATGCAGCGGTTTTTCGCCGGACTTTACAAACAGCATCGGAAATACAATGTCGCTAACGCAGCAGGGCAGCCAGACGGCAAGAAACAATACAATAAAAATTCCGACAAATGTTATTATGCTTATGTCGCTATGGGTATTCATTAAAACGTGAAAAGAAGAAGCCCACGTGCTGATGAGTACGTGAGCGGCGTGTGGAAATTTTGTACTGGGCAGAAAAAATGCGAGCAGTACGCCGATTATCGCAGCCGGATTTACAATGTACCAGTCCTCAATGAAGCCGATGTGAATGCGGTGCATAATATTTTCATCGTGCTCATTTAATTTGTGATGTTCTTCCTCAATAGCTGTTTTTTCTGCTTCGTGATGCTCGCTGTGTGCCGGAACCGATACGCCGAGTATGCTCTCGCCGAAAAACGGTATCACAGAATCGCTCAGAGTGGCAATGCCAATCGAGCCGATGTAGCCGACGAGCAGTACGGTTAAAAAGTTTGTTTTTTTCTTGCGTAGTTTGAACAGCGAAGCGGTTACCATTGCGCTTAATATGACGTGGCTGGGATGAAATATGGTAAATAGTTTCTCGCTGGTTTGGTAGCCGATATTTTTGAAGAGCAACATACAGATTATGCCTGTAAAAGCACCGAATATGGTAAAGGGTGCATGGGCTTTCAGCTCGGATGAGATATTCTTAATTGTATCACGAAAGGGCATATAGTACTCCCAAGCCACACGTTACAAAAAATCAATTGTCATTTTTGTCTGACAGGGTATTCTATACTCTGACTTCATTATTTACAATCGTCATTTAATGGTTTTTTGCTGTATGAAAATTATAGATACAATAGCGGAACTTGAAAGCGTTAAAAGCCATAGCGTGCTGACTATCGGCAATTTCGACGGCGTTCACATCGGCCATAGCGAAATTATTACAACTGCAAAGCAGGCCGCATCGCAAAGCGGCGCTGAATTAGTAGCTATGACATTTGAGCCGCATCCGGTGGCTATTTTGCATCCGGAAAAATCGCCGGGCGTTTTAACACCGCTGGAAATGAAAGCGGATTTACTCGCTGGGCTCGGCATTGATTTACTAATTGTTCTGCGAGACAGCCGCGAATTGCTGGAACTTTCGCCGGAAGATTTCGTTGATAAATTTTTAATGGATAAAATCAGGCCGGCTGTTGTGGTCGAGGGCGAAAATTTTAATTTTGGCCGCCAGAGGCTTGGAAGCGTTTACACACTTTATAATCTTGGCAAAGAAAAAGGTTTTGAAGTGGTTGTGGTCGAATCGAAAAAGGCGAAATTTTCAATTGGCCAAAACGTTCTGGTTTCAAGCACTCTAATTCGCAATATGCTTGAAAGTGGAAATGTGGCTGATGCAGCTATTGGCCTTGGCAGGGCTTATCGGCTGGTTGGAAAAGTTGTTTCGGGAAAAGGAAAGGGAAAACAGCTCGGTTTTCCGACGGCAAATATTGAATCGGTTCAGCAGATTTTGCCGGCTGAAGGTGTTTACGCAGGGCGTGTTCAAATCGGCGAAACGAAAAATGATGTTTGTGAAATAAAAATAAAAAACACTTTGCCTGCTGCGATTAGTATCGGCCGAGCCGAAACGCTCGGCGATGATAATGAATCGCTGGTTGAGGCACACATATTGGTTGAGCCGGTTGACGATTTACGGGATAAGTATCTGGCAATAGATTTTGTTGAGCGAATTCGCAGCCAGCAAAAATTCGGCAGTGAAAAAGAGCTTTCGTTACAAATCGCCAAAGATTGCGAAAAGGCAAAAAAGATTTTAGATAAGTAGGCCCTGCGTTGACACTTGGGCTCCGTTGTTTAACCCTATGCTGACGCTTTGGCTCCGTTGTTTAACCCTACGCTGACGCTTGGGCTCTGATTGGAACGAAAATAAAATTGAATTCTCCGATTGCATATCTGATAACATTCACAACATATGGAACGTGGCTGCATGGTGATGAAAAGGGAAGTGTCAGCAGAGAACAAAATCAGTTTGGTCAGGATTTTGTCCGCTGGAATAAAACATTAAATGTAAGCGAATCGGCACAACTCAAAAATCCACCGATAAAGTTGAATAAAAACATGAGAAGGACATCGCTGGAGGCAATACTGGATGTGTGTCGATTTGAAAACTGGCATGCACATGCAGTGCACGTTAGAAGCAATCACATTCATATAGTTGTGAGCGGCAATCAAAAGCCGGAAGATATGATGCTGAAATTCAAAAGATATGCGACAAGAGCATTAAGGCTTGTTGGAAAAGAGAGTGTGATTAAAAAGTACTGGACAAAACACGGCAGTACAAAATATATATGGAATGCAGAAAAACTTGCGTTAGCGGTTAATTATGTTAAAAACCGGCAGGGAAAAATGATGGAATTTGGAAAAACAGATGGGGATTTACGGAGACAGAGCCCCGAATGTAAATGAGGGGTAAACCACAGGTGTTGGGTAAGGTGTTATTATGGTAAGCAACGATGATTTCAAAAAAACGATAGAGTTGATAAATAACGCTGAAAATATTTTAATCACAACGCACATCCGGCCGGATGGCGATGCGTGTGGTTCAGTAGTAGCAATAGCTGATGCAATTGCAGCGCAAGGCAAAAATGCAAAAATCCTGCTGCCTTCAGAATCGCCGAAATGGTACGAGTTTCTCTTCGATGAAAAACCGCTGACGCTCGGCGAAAATGTTTCTATCGAAGAACTAAAAAAAGAAAAACTTGCCGAATGGGATTTGATTATACTCGCTGACGTTAATAGTAATAATCAATTGTCGAAATTGGCGGAAGTTATAAAGCAAGCCGATAAACCGGTCTTGGTTTTCGACCACCACATAACCGGCGATGGTCTTGGAACGCTCGAATTGGTTGATACTTCGGCGGCGGCTACGGGGTTAATTATTTTTGATTTTATAAAATACG
>JAGLNB010000253.1 GCA_023139715.1 Planctomycetota bacterium
AAGATGGCTGAACATAGTCCAGTCCTTCCTATGGACTATTTCGGCTAAATCGAACTCTAACTTTACTGCATCGCTGTTGACTGAAAGCGCCAGCCGCCGACTGAGCCGAATAACATGCGTATCGCAGGCAATAGCCGGCCTGCCAAATCCATTTCCAAGTACGACATTTGCTGTTTTGCGGCCAACGCCTGGCAGCGTTACAAGTTTTTCCATTGTGTCTGGCACCTGGCCTGAAAATTTTTCGATTATCGCTTCGCAGCTGCCCTTGATACTGATTGTCTTATTGTGATAGAAGCCGGCACTTTTTATATCTTTTTCGATTTTCTCTATCGGAGCTTTTGCCCAATCAGCGATTGATTTATATTTCTTAAATAAATCTTTTGTAATAATGTTAACACGAACATCAGTACATTGGGCTGAAAGAATTGTCGCAATTAGAAGTTCTAAATTATTTGAAAAATTAAGAGCAATTTTTGCATCAGGATATGTTTTTTTCAGAATTGGAAAAATTTTACTGACGCGCTGAGCTTGAATGGTTTTTTTCTTTTGCGTCATAATTTTTCCAGCTGCGATTTTAATTTATCGCCGAAAAACATTCCCCGCCATCTAACCGGCTCTTTTTGGCCGGGAACAAACAACATCGAAACCGGCACGCCTGGCTCATTATAAATATTTTTCAAGGCAAGCGTAGCCGGCGAATCACTTGTGGTAGTGTCCGCCTTTATTGTTAAAACATTTTTATCCTTGAGCAGTTTCACAATTTCCTTTTGGGAATAAACGCTTTTTTCAACCACTCCGCAACTCAAACACCAATCGGCAGTAAATTTAATTAAGACCGGCTGCTGATTTTTAATAGCAGTTTGGATTTTTTGCGAATCGTAATTTTGCCAGTCGATAAGTTTTGGCGATGGTCTTAATAAAATAAAACCAAAGAAAACAGCCACCACAACTGCGAAAATTCTAATAAGCCATTTGCGAGTTCTTTTTGTATTGTGAGCGACCCAACTACTCCAGACCCAGATGCAAAAACCAAGAACTACAGCAAAATATAATATATTAGTTTGCTGAAGATTTGGCAAAGCTGTGATAAGTTTTACAGCAATGCCCAGTAGGACAAAGCCGATTGCCTGCTTAAATAATTCCATCCATTTGCCGGGTTTTGGAAGCCGGTTCAAAAATTTCGGCACAGCGGAAAGTGCTGCATAAGGCATAGCCATTCCAAGACCCATTGTCATTATTGCGAGAGTGGCCAGCGGCAGTTTTTGCGTTTGCGCCCAGGCAAAGGCAGCTGCCAAAAGTGCAAAACTACACGGCGTACTCAAAATCGCCGCCAAAAATCCAGCTCCAATTGCGGCAAAGAGGCCGGCTTTTTTCAATTGGGTTTTACCCGAAACAGCCGGCACATTGAGCGTAAA
>JAGLNB010000254.1 GCA_023139715.1 Planctomycetota bacterium
AGTTTTTTCACTGCCTCTTTTTTTTGAATCAATCGTTTTGGAAAGTTTTTGGAACGCGAAATTTATCGCAGATTTCGCAGATTACACAGATTTTCAGATTAGCCCTGCCAGCCCTGTCCTGAGCTAAGTCGAAGGAACTATGGCAGGGTTCTTTTTTCGTCATTGCGAGGCCTGTTTTTAATCACAGATTGCGCTGATTTCACTGATTTTTACTAAAAATTGACAATTGTGGAAATTGGGAGGATAATGGCGTTTATTAAACAGAATTGGGAAAAAGGCAAAATGATGACCGAGGGGAAAAACAATTCGTCAGAACCAAACCAGCAGCCGGAAAATAACAGGTTCGACCAGGAGCTCTTAAAAGGGGGGCTACGCTGTGACCTCGACCAATACGAGATGCTCAAACGCTGTTCGGAAAAAAAGGATATGACCGAATGGAACAAATGGCGAGAAGAAAATAAAGGTGGGGAAATATGGCTGCAGGGGGCTATACTCGATTTCGCCGAGCTGCAAGGGGCTAACCTTGGCTTTGCCAAACTGCAAGGGGATAGCCTATCGCACGCCAATCTGCAAGGGGCTGACCTCTACTCCGCCAATTTGCAAGGAGCTAAACTCCAATACGCCCATCTGCAAGGGGCTGAATTCACAAAAGCTATTGTGAATGGCTCTTCAAATTTTTTGGGTTGTGAGATTGATGAAGATACAGACTTTTGCAATACAGCTCTGGAAAATGTACAAATTGAGGCCGGTACAAAAATACTCTTAAAATATAATATCAGGCGAATGAACTGGAAAGATTGGTATTGGGGAAGTGGTAGTCATAAAGTTTTTAATAAACATTGTAATCGACCACCATGGCGGGCTTGCTGTGTTTTATGCAGATTGCTAATAACATCGCCAACACGCCTGTTCTGGAAGATAAGTAATTATGGTATTAGCACGCTGCGAATTATCGCTTGGTTCTTTGTTTTGGCACTATTTTTCGCTGCTATTTATAGCAATTGTGTCTGCTGGTGGCCTCCGGGTGTTGTGAGTAATTTGACAGTTGAACCACAATTGCCTTTGTGGCACTATTTCCTATTAGTTCTGCTACGACCTGTTTATTTTTCTATTGTTACGATGACTACTTTGGGATTCGGTGATATGTACGCAAATGCACAAAGCGTTTGGGGTCATATCTTATTAATAATACAGGTGATTTTGGGTTATGTGTTATTGGGTGCATTAGTAACACGGCTTGCGGTTTTATTTACTTCTGATGGCCCGGCTGGCAGTTTTACAAAAATGGACAAAGAAACAAAAAAATTATTGGCGAAGTTGGAAGAAGAAGCGGTGTTGGAACAAGAAGCGAGGTTGGCGAAATTAAAAGAAGCTAAGGAAAAAGACAAAGCATAATGGAGACACGAAGGGAAATCTGTTTTTAATAGACCCTTCGACTCGGCTACGCCTCGCTCAGGGTGACAAATTGAGATTGCCGCGGCCTAAAGGCCTCGCAATGACTAACAACTATCAACAAGCAACTAACAACATTTTCCAACTTTCCATTTGAAAATTCCGCTAATATCTATTATAAAAATCGTTTATTTTGTAAACGGTCAGTGATGCTATGGAACAGCAAAAATCCTGCGAAAATTGCAGTACGAAAAACAGCTGTCAGGATGTATACTGCGAAATAGGAAAGAAAAAAGGGCCGTCAATAGTAATAAAAGCGGTAACGGCGCTGCTGTTGCCAATGCTCGTTTTTATAGCAACATTGGTTGCAACTGAAAAAATACTGAAAACGCAACTAAATATAGAAAATAAAGAAATACAAACTATTGTTGCTTTTTTGGCGGCAATTGTAGTAACAGCTATTGCAGTAGTGATTATAAAAGTAATAAATAAAAAAATGAAAATCTGAATAAAACCCTGCCATTCCTTCGACTCCGCTCAGGACAGGAGTGATGGCAGAACGTCAACCCCGTCATAGTGATGACGGGGCTAAACAAAAAAATAACGAACAATGAACTACGAACTAAAAAATAAACAAACTTTTGCCGGCGGAATTCATCCGAAATCGGCTGAAAAGCTCGCTAAAGATTGTAAAATAGAGCTGTTCCCAGTGCCAAAACAAGTAGCTGTTATGCTAAGTCAGCATATAGGAGCCATCTGCAGGCCGCTGGTGAAAAAAGGCGATGATGTAACGAGCGGCCAAAAAATCGGCGAAACAGATGCGTTTGTTTCAGCAGCTGTCCATTCACCGGTCAACGGCAAAGTAAAAGATATAGCTCTGCAATCACACGCTGTAGCTGGAAGAAGCAAAGCAATAATCATAGAAACAGACCTGCAAAACAATCCGCAAAAACAGCTATGCAAAGATAAATTCAACGAAAATTTCAGCGCAGAAAAATACTCAGCTGAAGAAATCTGCAATGCTGTAAATGAAGCGGGAATTGTCGGGATGGGCGGGGCTGGATTTCCAACGAGAGTGAAACTCGAGCCGAATCCACGACTGCCTAAAAAAACGCTTATAATAAATGGATGCGAATGCGAGCCGTGCATAACGGGTGATTATCGAATTATGCTCGAATGGGCAAACCAGATTATAGCAGGAGTCAAACTTGCAAAAAAGGCCTCCGGCTGTTCAGACGTGTTCATCGGCATCGAAGATAATAAGCCAAAGGCCATAAAAATTATAACCGAAACACTGGAAAAATCAAGCGGCTGCGAAAAAATAAAAGTTGTTCCGTTGGAAACCAAATATCCGCAGGGCGGCGAACGTCAGCTAATTAAGGCGGTTCTCGGAATAAATGTGCCGACCGGCGGCATCCCGCCAATGATAGGTGTGGTCGTGCTGAATGTTGCAACTGCGGCGGCAATTGCCGAAGCGGTAGTCGAAAAAGCACCGCTGACGCATAGGGTTGTAACGATAACGGGAAAAGCAATCGCAAAGCCGGCTAACTATTATGTGCCAATCGGAACGGCAGTTAATGAAATAATAGATTTTGCAGGCGGCGTTACGGAAAAATCAGCAAAGGTTGTTCTTGGCGGCCCGATGATGGGAATAGCTATCGCAGATTTGACAACGCCTGTCACAAAAACCACAGGAGCTATTACGGTTCTGACAAAACAGGAAATCGGCAAAGCGAAATTCGCTCGCCAGCAGACAGCGTGTATCAGATGCGGAAGATGCCTTGA
>JAGLNB010000255.1 GCA_023139715.1 Planctomycetota bacterium
GGAATGATAACCGTTGTTGCTGCATCATTTTCGCTTGGAAAAATGATTCGCTCAAACGAATTGGTAGCTATAATTGCTTCGGGCATCAGCTTAAAAAGGGTCATTGCACCAATCATAATGCTTTCGCTGATACTAACCGGCCTGCTCGTAATCGACCAGGAATTTTTAATTCCGCCGTTTGCCGATAAACTTGTACGCAGCCAGGACGATTTGCCCGGCGAAGAAACATACGATGTGTGGTTCCTGAATGATAATAACGGCTCGCTAATCTGTTCGGAAAGATTCAACGTAAAAACATCGACACTGGAAAAACCGACCATAATTGTACGAACAAGAAAAGCCCAGTCAGCCATCTGGAATGTAACTGGAAAAATATCAGCAGACAAAGCCGTTTACAACTACGAAGAAAACAGATGGGACTTAATCGGTGGCAAACTAACAGAAAAAGATTCAGTAAAGGCCTCACAGCCGGTCGCATTTTACGCAAACGATATTACGCCAAAAGATATACCTGTAAGACGCAGTGCAAGAAACAAAACACTTTTAAGCTCACGCCAATTGTCAGCCCTTGCTCAACAGGGAACAAAAATAAAAGACCGAGCCGAGCTTTACAGCCAAAAGCATTTTCGCATAACCGACCCATTCATAAATCTTGTTATGCTGATGGTCAGCTTGCCTATTCTCGTTCGCCGGGACCCCAAGACAATGAAATCAGCAATATTGATTAGTTTCGCCGCAACAACGGCCTGTTTTATCACAACATTTGTCTGCAAGATGATGGCTGCTGAACAGGTTTTTGGGATGGTTTCACCGCAATTCTGGGCCTGGCTGCCGCTGTTTATCTTTACTCCTATAGCTTTTCTCGAACTTGACTCAATGAAATCGTAAAAACCAGCAAAGAGTTTTTAACTGTCAATTTTTTTATTCGCTATCGCTTCTCTTATTTCCTTATTGGTTCTAACGCTGCACCAGTCACGGCCACACATCGTGCAATAATCAGCTGACGGCAATTCTTCTACGCCGATTTGTTCGCACGCCTGACGATACATTTTTTCAGCGGTTTTGGAATCGAGACACTCAGCGAGATGCGTTTTCCAATCCAAATTGCTGCGAGCGATACTAAGTTTTTTATCTCTGTCTGCTGCACCTTTCAGGCCGCGGGCAATATCAGCTGCGTGGCCGGCAATTTTAGTCGCTACAACTCCGGCTCGAACATCGTCGGCATTGGGCAAGCCCAAATGCTCTCTCGGAGTAACGTAGCATAAAAATGAAGCGCCATAAAAAGCAGCTGCCGCCCCGCCAATAGCTGATGTTATGTGGTCGTAGCCGGCTCCAATATCCGTAACCAACGGCCCCAAAACATAAAAAGGAGCGCCATTGCAAAGCTCGTTTTGAATTTCCATATTATATTGTATCTCGTCGTAAGGGACGTGGCCGGGGCCCTCGACCATTACCTGGCAGCCCTTTTCCTGTGCCCGTTGGGTCAGTTCGCCAAGCGTTTTTAATTCGGCCAGCTGAGCTTCATCCGTCGCATCAGCAATCGCCCCAGGACGAAGGCCATCACCGAGTGAAAAACTAACGTCATACTCGGCCAGCAAATCGCATATATCGTCGAACATTTCATATAAAATATTCTGCTTATTGTGATACAACATCCACTTGGCAAGCAAAGCTCCACCGCGACTGACAATTCCGGCTACCCTGTTTTTGAGCAGAGACAAATGTTCCCTCAAAAGGCCGGCGTGAATAGTGAAAAAATCAACACCCTGCTCGGCCTGCTTTTGCAGAACTTCAAGAATTATTTTGCTGTCTATTTCTTCGACGCTTCGACCGATTATGGTTTGATAAATTGGCACTGTTCCAAACGGAACCGGACAAGCAGAGAGCAATTTCGCACGAGTGTCATCCAAATCGCCGCCGGTACTCAAATCCATAATCGCATCTGCGCCAACTTCAAGAGCCGCCTGCATTTTTTCCATTTCAGTTTCAACCGAATGACGCTCGGTGGAAGTGCCAATGTTGGCATTCACTTTTGCCGTAAGTGCCCTGCCAATACCGACCGGTTTAAAGCTTGTCCTGAGCAAAGTCGAGGGAGTCGAAGTATCTGTTTTAATACTCAGTTTATTAGCAGGTATTACCAATCGGCCGCAAGCAAGTTCTTTGCGAACGAATTCCGATTCGAGGCCTTCGGCCTTTGCAACAAATTTAACCTCGTTACTAATTTGGCCGCTTTTTGCGATTTGTAATTGCGTTGCCATTTACTTTTACCTTTTTAAAAAAAGAAAAAATCGCCCAAAGAGGAAGCGATTTTAAGTTTACCAAAATAAATTTTAATCACTTTCCTACGCAGGCACTATCCGCAAAATTACGGGCTTCCTGTTCAGGTTCCAAGGGTCTTATCTCAGGCCGATTTATCCACGGCCACCCCTAGTGAACTGTGTTCATTATAGATTTATGGAGCGTTCAGTCAAACAATTTTAATTTTGGGGCATTTACTGGTTAAAATTTCACAGCCATCAGCAGTTACAAGAATATCATCTTCGATGCGAACGCCGAGTTTGCCGGCAATATAAACTCCCGGCTCAATAGTTACGACCTGGCCGATTTGAAATTTCTCCTTACTGTTTGCAGAAATTGTCGGCTGTTCGTGAACTTCAAGACCTAAGCCGTGGCCGGTGCTGTGGCCATAGACAGGCAAATCGTATTCGGCAATTATCTTGCGAGCAGCTAAATCAACTTCGCAAATTCCAGCGCCGGGTTTAATCATTTTGAGCGCAGCTGTTTGCGAAGCTCGCACTACATTATAAACTTTTTTATATAAAGCAGTAGCCCTGCCAACAACAAAACAACGGGTAATATCGCAGCAGTAATTTTTATAGCGTGCGCCAAAATCAATCAGAATAGTATCATCACTTTTAAGTTTTCTTTTGCCCGGCTGATGATGTGGTTGTGAAGTACCAGCTCCAAATGCAACAATCGTATCAAAGCTAATTACCGCTGATAATTTGCGAATCTGCAAATCAATAATTCCAGCGAGTTCATTTTCGGTTACGCCCGGCTTTATGTAGCATTCGGATTTTTTTAAGGCGGCCGCTGCAATCGAAGAAGCTCGGCGAATTTTTGAAATTTCATCGGCATCTTTTATACTGCGGCTCGGCTCAACAATATCCGAAACTGCTTTTAGCCGACATTTCACATTTTTCTTCAACGCATTAAAAACGGCAAGAGATGCAGAATTTTCAACTGCTGCGGTTTGTGTCGATTTCAACTTATTTATAAGCCGGCCAGCAGTTGCAGCCATCGAATCGGGCACATCAACTACCACACAATTTGAACATTGCTTTCTGGCTTGCTCGGTGTATCGGCTGTCGGTCAGCAAATAAACCGTTCTGGGAGTAATTACAGCCCAGCCGCTGCTGCCGGTAAAGCCGGTTGTATAAGTTACATTGGCTGGCTTTGTGATGATAAGGCAATTCGCACTTACCCGCTCTAACCGGCTACGAACCGATAATATACGTTTTTTAATGTGTTTTAAATCCATTTCAACAGCCGTAAATCCGATTCGCACTATTTTGAACAATCACTAATATAACTTACTTAGCAAAAACTGTACAAAAAATAAAAAAAATCATCAAAATATTTGTCATTACGTGATTTTGTTTTTATATTTTTGTTAGATAAAGGAGCCGGCTGGGGGAAAGCCGAAAAACAAAACTAACAACTCCTAAAAAAAGGTTTTCCGAATGGGGAAACACAAATTTTCTAACGCGGGACGGCTATCAGCCGTCCCCCTTTTTTTATGCCTTGTCGATAGAAACACTTGTTGTTAGAATACATGTCTGGATTTTTCACAATTTTTAATAAGCCAAGCAAATTGTTAAAATTATATTATGCTATTACCTATTCATACAAGTATAAAGCCAGTCAGAACGCCTTATGCAAATTACGCGTTAATCATTATCAATATGTTTATATTCCTTCTAACATATGCACCGCATAATGTCATAATCGCAAACCGCCTTGTAACCGAGCCGCTAAGGCAGTGGGCAGATACTTTTATGCTAACGCCGAGCAATCTGCATTTCTGGCAATTTATCAGCTATGCCTTTCTGCATGGCGGATATATGCACATCATAGGCAATATGTTTTTTCTGTATCTCTTTGGAAATAATGTCAATGATAAGCTCGGAACAGCCGGCTATCTTGGATTCTATCTCGCCGGAGCAGTCTTTAGCGGATTAGGTCATATGCTGATGAGCAGTTCGCCAGTTCTCGGAGCAAGCGGTGCGGTGGCAGCTGTTACAGGTGCTTATCTCGTACTGTTTCCGCAAACACTGGTAACAGTTGTATATTGGTTCATCTTCATCGGCACGATGGAAGTACCAGCGATTTACTTTATAGCTTTTAAAATGATAGTTATAGATAATATGATTGGCCGTGGAACGGCAAACGTCGCATACGATGCACATCTCGCTGGATACGCTTTTGGAATTCTTGGAATTTTAATCGCACTTGCAACCGGCATAATAAGAGGCAACAACTTCGATTTGTGGGCAATGCTAAAACGATGGAACAGGCGAAGACAATACAAAGATATTGCCTCTTCCGGTTACGACCCGTTTACAGGCAGAGCAACAAAAAAAGTAACAGCAACGGAAATTAAAAAATCAGCTGGCGAGCAAAAAAGAGACCAGGACATAG
>JAGLNB010000256.1 GCA_023139715.1 Planctomycetota bacterium
ACATTGCAGGTGGTGATACCATTTATACTCGGCGATAATATAGGAACAACGATTACCGCACAAATCGCAGCGGTTGGAACGTCCGTAGCTGCGCGTCGAACGGCGCTGGGACATGCAATGTTCAATGTCATAGGTGTAATTTACATATTACCGATAGTATGGACAGGAACATTCGGGAAAATGGTTGTCTGGATTACGCCGTGGCAGTTGTCGCAATCAACGATAATGGTGCATATCGCCGTTGCTCACAGCGTGTTCAATGTGTTCAATACCATCGTTTTTCTGCCAATTATAGGATGGCTTGAGGCAATAGTTGTTAAAATTATTCCCGCTGGTGAAAAAGATGCTATAGCAAAACCGGTTGTTCTCGAAAAACATCTGCTCGATACGCCGGTAATTGCAATCGACCAGGCAAAAAGAGAAGCTGTACGTATGGCAAAAGTTGCAAAAGAAGCTGTCAATTATGCCATTGAAGGTTTGGAGGGAAACGACAGAAGGAAACTTAAACTGGCCAGAGAAACTGAGGACTCAATTGATAATTTTCAGTATGAAATTACGTTATATCTTACCGAACTTTCCAGAAAAGAGCTTGGTGACACGGTGGCGGCCAAATTGCCAGTTCTGCTGCACACGGTTAATGACCTTGAAAGAGTCGGCGACCACGCCGTAAATATTGCCGAAATAGCGGAACGAAAAATAGAGCAGAAATTAGTGTTCAGTGATTCCGCAATTGCTGAAGCCGCTCGACTTAAAAATGAAGTTAATCAGATGCTGGATTATATTTCAGTTGCTCTTGAAAATGACAACGTTGAAGCTGCAAGGTTGGCTCTGGAAAACGAAGAAAATCTTAATCAAATGCAGATAGATTTTCGCCGTAGTCACGTACGCAGAATGACCGAGCACGGCTGTTCTGTCGAAGCAGGCCTGATATTTGTTGACCTTGTAGATAATGTTGAAAAAATGGGCGACCATCTGAAGAATATAGCTCAAGCAGTAATAGGTGGCCTGCAGTGGGATGGAATCGAGACAAAAAAAACGAGCAGTGATTAAAGAGAGTATTGCCAAGCAGACAACAGGGGAGTAAACTGGCTAATATGAAAAAGCTGTTAATCCAGATTGTGATTGTTGCGGCAGTAGGGGGATGTTTTACACAATTTGCTGCAGCGCAGGTTGATAATGAAGAAAATCAAGTCGAGCTAAAAACAGCAAAAGCATTTGTGATTACCTGCAAAGGTATGATAGATGACGGGCTTTATAAATCCATCAAGAGAAGAACCGAGATAGCTCTCGAAGCCGGTGCTGATTATCTGATATACGAAATCGAAACTTATGGCGGACTTCTGAAATCAGCTGATGACATTTCCAAATATTTCATACTCGACGTAGCCAAAAAAGTCCACACCGTTGCATACATAACCACCGAAGCAATATCAGCTGGAGCAATGATAAGCGTTTCCTGCAAAGATATTGTAATGCTCGAAAATACCACGATAGGTGATTGCGCTCCAATTACGCTCGGCGGAAAACTTGAAGGTGTTGAAAGAGAAAAAGTCGAGAGTTTCACGCGTGCGGCTTTCGGCAGAGCGGCGCAGGCAAATAATTATCCGGCAGCTCTCCTAAAAGCGATGGTGAGTATGCAAATCGAGGTTTATCGGCTGAAAAACTTAACTACAGGTGAATATGAGTTTTTTGAAACTGACAAATTACCGAAACGTTCAAAAAAGTACAATCCCGATATTAAAGAGTTGATAGTTAAAAATGATGAACTTCTCACGCTAACAGCTTTCGATGCCCTTGAATACGGTATAGCAAGAGCGAAAGTAAAAAACCTTTCGGAAGTTCTTGATTTCTTCGCCAAGCGTGATGGCGTAAAATTTGCCGAAAAACCGGTAATTCTTAGAACAAACTGGTCGGAAGAAATGGTTCGATGGGTGAATTCGCCGGCTGTAATGGGCGTGCTTGTTATGCTTGCTTTGCTTGGAGTTTACATCGAATTTAATACGCCGGGCGTTGGCCTGCCGGGACTGACAGCGGTTATATGTTTTGCGATTATAGTAGGAAGCAAATATCTTGTCGGGATGGCGAACTGGCTGGAAGTGGCAGTGTTTGCGGCTGGTGTGCTTTTGCTGATGATAGAAATTTTTGTTTTGCCGGGATTTGGCGCTGCTGGTTTTCTCGGGATGATATTTATATCCGCTGGTTTGTTTGGAATGCTAATAAAAAATGCGCCGAACGAAATACCCTGGCCGCAAACCGACTTCGATTGGCAGTTATTCATAAACGGTGTGTTCGGTATAACGATGGGATTTGTGGGATTTGTTCTGCTTGCGTGGATGCTGACGAGATATTTACCAAAAATGAAATTTTTAAACGGCCTGATACTTGTACCAAAAGAGGCAAAATCCTGCAAAATCAGGCAGGTGAAAAGTAGTTCTATTGCCGGCAAAAATGTAAGCGTAAAAGTTGGTGATATTGGCGAGGTAACATCGATTTTGAGGCCGGCTGGAAAAGCAAAATTTGCAGATGCTATTGTGGATGTGATTGCTCATGCCGAATTTCTCGGAAAATGTACCAAAATTGAAGTTATCGAAATTCACGGCAACAGGGTCATAGTGAAAGAAATCATAAATAAAAATTAGGTGTCCTATGGATTGGTGGTTTGTTTTTGCTGTTTTTCTTTATCTAACCTGCGCGGTCTTGATAATTGCTGAAGTTTTTGTGCCAAGTGGCGGCCTGATAAGTGTTTTCGCACTGGCCTGTCTTGTCGGTGGAGCGATTATATTTTTCAATCACAGCACAGCAGCCGGCTGGATAGGAATAGTTATCGCACTTATAATGATACCAACAGTTCTTGTATTTGCTTACAGACTTTTTCCAAAAACAAAATTTGGACAAAGTGTTACGCTGACCCCACCCAAACGTCAGCAGGGCGATGCAATAGCTGATACGCCTGAACTAAAAAAACTGCTCGGTGAAGTTGGCACAGTTCTTACGCCGCTTCGGCCGGTGGGAATGTGTGATTTTTCAGGACAAAGAGTTGAATGCGTAGCCGAAAGTGGTTATGTTGAGAAAGATACAAAGGTAAAAGTTATTCGCGTTGAAGCAACACAGCTAACCGTTCGCCTGATAGAAGAAAATTAACGAAAGGATAAAAAAATGTTTGACTCAACATTGAATTTGATTGCCGCTGCCGGCGATCCGACAAAAGTTGTTGGAACAGCAATTGTCGTCATATTAGTAATTACCGTAATAGTATTTTTTCTGCTGTTCTTGAAATTTTTCCGGTTGTGGCTGCAGGCCAAACTGTCGAGAGCCGATGTGAAATTTTCTGAGCTGATTGGGATGTGGCTTAGAAAAGTTGACACTAGAATTATTGTACTTAGTAAAATAACAGCTGTTCAGGCAGGACTGACTGTAACTACTACGGACTTAGAGAGCCATTATCTCGCTGGTGGCAATGTTCCGAAAGTTGTGCGTGCTTTAAT
>JAGLNB010000257.1 GCA_023139715.1 Planctomycetota bacterium
CGAAAAACAATTGTTGAACTGGTCAGTGAAGTGGCAAAAAATGTATTTATTCCTTTTACTGTAGGCGGCGGGATTCGCACGGTTGAGCAGATTGATGAACTTCTGCGAAACGGAGCTGAAAAAGTTTCGGTAAATACCGCAGCTGTCGAAAATCCGGATTTATTAAGCCAGGCCGCAAAACGTTTTGGAAATCAATGTGTTGTTTTGGCGATTGATGCTCGCCGTTCGAAAGAGCAGGCCGGTAAATGGCAGGTGTGTGTGAAAGCCGGTTCGCAGATGACGGATATTGATGTTGTTGATTGGGCTGTTCAAGCTGAAAAAATTGGTGCAGGAGAAATACTTTTAACGAGTATGGATGCCGATGGCACTAAGGCCGGCTATGATAATGAATTGAATAAAGCTGTCAGTGATGCGGTCAATATTCCTGTAATTGCTTCCGGCGGGGCGGGCACACTTGAGCATCTCTATAATGCCATTGTTGACGGTGGTGCAGATGCGGTTCTCGTAGCTTCAATAACTCACTTTGGAAATTACACAATAAAGCAAATCAAAGAATACCTTGCCAGCCGCGATATTGCTGTAAATATGTAAAACAATTCCAGATTTAAATTTTTTCAAATGTAAATTTGTGTGGCCCGGCATCGATTTTAACCGAATCACCATCGGCGAATTTGCCTGTTAGAATTTCAGTCGCAAGCGAATTTTCAAGTCGCTGCTGAATTGTTCGCTTCAGAGGCCTTGCACCAAAAACAGGGTCATAGCCCTCATCCATAATTTGTTTGCGGGCTTTTTCTGTGATTTCTATTTTTATTTTTCGCTGTGCCAAACGCCGGCAGAGATAGTCGAGTTGAATATCGACGATTTTTTTCAAATCTTCTTTTGTCAGCATATGGAAAACAATCACTTCATCGATACGGTTCAAAAATTCCGGCTTAAAATATTGTTTAAGAGAATCTTTTACATGTGCTTCTATTTCCCAATCGGCACCAGCTTCTTCGGTAAGCTCCTGTATCTGCTGGCTGGCAATATTGCTCGTCATAATAATGACGGTGTTTTTGAAATCGACTGTTTTGGCTTTTCCATCCGTCAATCGCCCATCATCGAAGACCTGAAGCAGCACATTAAAAACATCTGGATGTGCTTTTTCAATTTCATCAAGCAGGATTACCGAATATGGCTTTCGCCGAACAGCTTCTGTCAGTCGCCCACCTTCTTCGTAGCCGACATATCCTGGCGGTGAACCGATAAGTCGTGCCACCGAATGCGGCTCCATAAATTCGCTCATATCGATTCTAATCATTGAGTTGGGGTCGTTAAACAGAAATTCCGCAAGTGCTTTTGATAATTCTGTTTTGCCAACGCCGGTTGGCCCCAAAAACAAAAATGTTCCGATTGGCCGGTTCGGGTCGGCCAGCCCGGCCCGGCTTCTGCGAACGGCATTGCAAAGAGCGGCAACTGCTTCGGTTTGGCCGACTACTTTTTTGCTTACAGTTTCTTCCATCTTAATCAGCTTTTCGCGTTCTCCGCTGAGCAATCTGTTGATTGGAATGCTGGTCCATTTTGAAACTACACTGGCTATGTGTTCCTGTGTTACTTCGTTTTGGATTATGTGTGCCTTTTCTGATTTGGCAAGTTTTGCTTCTTTTTCTTCAAGCTCTTTTTTCAAATCGGACATAGTTCCATATTTGAGCCGAGCGGCGGTTTCCAAATCACCTTTTCTCTGAGCATTTTCGAATTCGTTTTGGGCGTTTTCGACTTTTTCTTTTAATTGTTTTATGTTGTCGATTTCGCCTTTTTCACTTTCCCACTGGCTGGTCAGTTTTTTGTCCTGTTTTTTTAATTTTTCGAGTTCTTTTTCGCTCGCTTTCAATCGTTCTTTGCTTGCTTTGTCATTTTCTTTTTTCAGTGCCTCGCATTCGATTTGTAACTGAATATTTTTTCTGCGGATGCTGTCGAGCTCAGCGGGCAGTGAATCGTTTTCGATTCTAAGTTTTGAGGCAGCTTCATCCATCAGGTCTATTGCCTTGTCCGGCAGCCATCTGTCAGAGATGTACCTATTCGATAGTGTTGCGGCTGCGACAAGTGCCGAATCGGTAATTCGCACGCCATGATGTGTGTCGTATCTGTTTTTCAGGCCGCGCAAAATTGCAATTGTTTCTTCCACGCTTGGTGGGGCAACCACAATCGGCTGAAACCGTCTTTCCAATGCGGCATCTTTTTCGATATATTTTCTGTATTCGTCAATTGTTGTTGCACCGATACATCGCAACTCGCCTCGTGCCAGTGACGGCTTTAATAAATTGCCTGCATCGACAGAACCTTCAGCTTTTCCGGCTCCCACTACGGTATGCAGTTCATCAATGAAGAGGATTATCTGTCCCTGAGCTGCGATGACTTCTTTTAGAACAGCTTTTAAGCGGTCTTCGAATTCACCTCGAAATTTTGTTCCAGCGATTAGTGAACCCATATCCAAAGCGATGATTTTTTTATTTTTCAGGCCGGTTGGAACATCGCCTGCAATTATTCGTTGTGCGAGTCCTTCGACAATTGCGGTTTTGCCCACGCCGGGTTCGCCGATTAGAACGGGATTATTTTTCGTTCGCCGATTCAAGACCTGCATACACCTTCTGATCTCTTCTTCTCTTCCGATTACGGGGTCGAGTTTTCCTTTGCGAGCCATTTCCAACAGGTCAATTCCGTATCGCTCAAGTGCTTTATATTTGGCTTCAGGGTTCTGGTCGGTTATTTTTTCACCGCCGCGAATTTCTTTGAGAGCTTTTTCAATTTCTTCTTTTGTGATGGAATTTAATCGGAGGATTTCTTTTGCATCGCTTTGCACATCAGCCAGTGCGAGGAAAAGATGCTCTACGCTCAGGTATTCATCTTTCATTGCATCAGCTTTATTTTGAGCATCCAGAACGATTTGATTTAAAATCGGCTCAGGCATAATTTGTGAGTTGCTCGTTGCTTGCGGCAGATGATTCAGCTCGCTTTCCGTCATATCTTTAATTCGTGAAATATTCGTTCCTATTTTTTTTAGAGCCATAACCACAACGCTTTCGTCATTATTGCAAACGGCACTCAATAAATGCAGAGGGGAAAGGATGGCGTGTGATTTTGCCATAGCAATCTGCTGAGCTGTAGCCAGTGCTTCCTGAGCTTTCAGTGTGAATTTATCGAATTTCATAATCAGCTTCCTTGTATTTTTTTATCTTAAATCAAGGTGCAAACTGTGTTCCAGAAAAGCAAAACCGTTAAATTAAGGTTAAAACGATGATTTCTAATTATACAGTCCTGCGCATGTATGTCAATTTGGCGTGTTGGCATTGATTTTTGGCGGTTTTTTGTCTTGACAATGGGTAGGGGTATATATATGCGTGATTATCAGACAGTGGCCGAGGCGAGGTATTATCTTGGCAGCTATTTTGCGTTTTATAATAATCAGCGATTGCACCAGGCGTTGAAGGTTGGGCTAAGCATACCGATATTTGGGGTATGGCAACCTACAGTTGGGGCCCGGTAGAGAACGGAACGATTTATCAGGATGTTCCGGCAACCGAAAATACAGATTATGTTTACAGCATGTGGGTATCGGGTGACGGCAGCAGTGCAGGCAACTACTACATGAA
>JAGLNB010000258.1 GCA_023139715.1 Planctomycetota bacterium
CAAATCGTCAAACTAATCGTAGCGAGAGAATCAGCTGTAGTACTCGGAGGCGAAGTCGTAGGCGGAGCAAGCATTGGCGAACTGACAAATCTAATTGGCCTTGTCATCCAAAATAGAATGACTATAAATTCTATCCTGACGGCTCAGATTGGAACACACCCGTTGCTCACCGGACCGCCAACTGCATATCCACTAATCAAGGCCGCTGAAGCCGTTGCAAAAAACATTTAACAAATGTGTTTTATTAGCCGTCTATTCGATACAAACAAGTTAATTATGTCGCTGCTTGCCATAGGTATAGTAACAGTCGGCTGCAGCAGAAACAATCCTGAAAAAATCCGATTCACTATCACAGAAGGAGATTTGTTCTTTCAGGATGTCGATTGCGGCCAGCTCTGCGATGCTATCGAAAAAGTTACAACCGGTTTTAATGGGGCAAATCTTTCACATGTCGGCATTGCTGCAAAAAACAATGATGGCAATTTTATCATAATTGAAGCCGTATCAGACGGCGTTCAAGCTACACCTCTACAAACCTTTCTCAATCGAAGCTTTGATGCAAATGGCCAGCCGAAAGTTATAATCGGGCGATTAAAACCACAACACCGCCACCTGATACCTGCTGCAATTAAAGAGGCCATTGCCCTTCAAGGCAAACCCTATGACAAGGTATTCGCCATCGACAATGACCGTTACTATTGCTCTGAACTTATCTACGAAATATTTTTGCAAGCCAATGACAACAAGCCGGTATTTAAATTACAGCCGATGACATTTGCCGAGCCGGATACAGAAGAGATTATGCTTGTGTGGAAAGAGTATTTTGCTGAATTGGATGTTCCTGTTCCACAAGGCCAGCTCGGCATCAATCCAGGCGGCATCTCATGTTCGCCGGCTTTAACTATCATTCATACATACGGCATCCCCGATGGCTTTAATCAATAAACGACAGAAAACACTGGCAAAAGCTGAAATCTTTCTTACACTAAGGTCTCAATTAAACGGAGCCGAATAAATGACAGCGAAAATTATCGATGGCAAACAAATCGCCGCTCAAATGCGGGCCGAATTAAAACAGGAAGCGGCAAAACTAAAGCAAAAAGGCATAACAGCCGGCCTCGGTGTCATTCTTGTGGGCGAAGACCCGGCATCACAATCTTATGTTACCGCTAAAGAAAGGGCTTGCGAAGAAATTGGGATTTATTCCGATGATAATCGTCTAGCCGCAGAAACTACGCAAAAAGATTTAATCGCTCTGATTGAAAAAATGAATGCCGATTCAAAAATAAACGGTATTCTCGTTCAATTGCCTTTGCCAAAACATATTAACGAATCCGAAATCTTACTGGCAATTAGTCCTGAAAAAGACGTTGACGGTTTTCATCCGGTAAATATCGGCAAAATGGTGGCTGGCCAAAAAGCATTTCTGCCCTGCACTCCTCACGGGATTATTCAGCTTCTAATGCGAAGCGGCATTGCTATTGAAGGAGCACACGTTGTAATCGTAGGACGCAGTAATATAGTTGGCAAACCGCTCGCTAATATGCTGATTCAAAAAGCCCCGACCGGAAATGCAACGGTTACTGTTTGCCACACTCGAACAAAAGACCTTGCCAAATACACACGTCAGGCAGATATTGTCATTGCCGCTGCCGGCAGGCCAAACACCATAACAGCTGATATGGTAAAAGATGGCGTTGTTGTAATCGATGTCGGCGTTAACCGTGTTGATGATGCAACTAAAAAACGCGGCTACCGACTCGTTGGCGATGTCGATTTTGAATCGGTCAAAGCCAAAGCAAGCTTCATCACTCCCGTTCCAGGCGGCGTTGGGCCAATGACAATCACTATGCTGCTCTACAACACAATTGAATCTGCAAAAAAAGCAATAAAGCTATAAGCCACAGAACATAAAAAGTGTGGCAGTTATAAAAGCCGCCACGCTTGAAAAACCTTATGCAAACATCTGCTAAAAAACAACGCCTCTGAAGCTCACTCAGTGGTGCGATACAGCACGTCGTTTGGAATCTGTGTCTTAGGTATTCCCGGCCCCGCATAGCTCACTATTAAATCCTCACCGCCGCTGTTTTCAAAGAAAGTAACCGTAATTGGATGCCTGCCCAACACAAGATAAATAGAGCCATTTTTTTCCAGCATTCCGTGCAGGCCGTCGTTGTTTACCACAAGGCTTGCTTCTACCCACGTTGCGCTATTTACCACAGCCGTAATATCCAACGAATTACTATCGAGGAGGGTTTCGCCGGCATACCACTCAACCTTCATGTAGTAGTTGCCTGCACTGC
>JAGLNB010000259.1 GCA_023139715.1 Planctomycetota bacterium
ATGATTTGTGAAAACAAGCCCTTAAGGAAAAAAGGAAGATTTGTCTTGTATGGCTGCCGCGAAAATTAAGAAAAAAAAACATATATTCCTTCTTTTGCGTGTTGCAGTAGTCGCAGCTGGTCTTGCGTGGGCGGTAGTCTGGCTTTGCCGCGAGCAGAGATGGCAAAATCTAACTGACGTTTTTCATCAAATGAATATATGGCTTTTCGCAGCGGCTCTGGCTCTTTTTATGGTCAGCCAAATAATAGTCGGTTTTCGTTGGTGGCTGCTGCTTAGAACTCAATCTGTTTTTATAAAATTCGGGGCCTCCGTAAAACTGCATTTTCTCGGTCTTTTCTACAATAATTTTTTGCCAAGTTCGGTTGGCGGCGATTTGATACGAGCATGGTATGTTACAAAGCACACAGAAAATAAATTCCAGGCGGCACTTAGCGTATTTGTTGACAGGGCGATAGGACTGGCAAGCACTCTTTCAATAGCTGTTTTTTTCTACTGGCTTTTTTTGAGTAATCAGGACTGCGGTCTGGCGGCGCTTGGCAATTACAAAGACGTTTTAAAGTTGGCAGCAGAATACAAATTGGTTATTTTTTCTTTTATTGCTGTTTTAGCAGTTATTTTTTGTGCCCTTCTCCTGCATAGCACAAGTCGAGCAATGTTAAAACGAACATGGTCTTATTTTGCCGCTCGTCTTTTAACGATAATTGGCAAAGCAAAAAGTGCAGCTGTTTTTTATTTCCGCAGGCCATTAACTATTCTTGCGGTTTTTGCTTTAACCGTTTTCCTGCAGCTTATAGTTATTACTGGCTTTTGGCTTCTCGGCTCAAATATGGGCATTGAAGCAGGCATAAAATACTATTTGGTGTTTTTTCCAATGACCTGGGTTCTTGGCGCATTGCCGGTCAGCGTTGGCGGAGCTGTTGTGGTGGAAGGCGGCCTTGTTACTCTGTTTACGCATTTTGCCGGAGTTAGTGTGGAAAAAGCATTGGCTATTGCTCTTTGCCAGCGGCTGGTTTGGATGCTTGCATCACTGCCGGGAGCGATAATACATCTGTTCGGAGCACATCTGCCAAAAGACTTTTCTGTTGACTATAATGAACCTATAATTTAGCTTACCGTATTGTAGAGAGTATGCAATTTACGAACGGACAGCTTTAGTTAAAATAAGGGATTGAGCGTTAGGGATATGCAAATAACAGGCCGTTTCAAAAGCTATTTCTGGCGTGGTTTGGCAGCATTGCTGCCGACCATATTGACCATCTGGATATTTTTCTGGGGCTACAATTTTATCCAGAGCAATATCAGCATACACATAAAAAACGGCTTAATAAAATTGATGATAATGGCAGGGGCCAACAAGGAAGAACTTGCCAAATTCTGGATAGATACATCTTTGTCTCTGGCTGGCTTTCTCCTGGCATTGAT
>JAGLNB010000026.1 GCA_023139715.1 Planctomycetota bacterium
TTTCATCCACAGATTGAAATCTGTATAATTGCAACAAAATATTAAAAATGCCACTTTTCATAGCAAAGCATATTTTCCAACCGCTGGCGGTCCTGTTGCTTTGGTTCGTCAGCCGAGTAGCCGATAGCCATTAGCTCTATTATAGCGATGTTTTTGGGAATACCCAGTACTATTCTGACTTTTTCTGTATCAAATGAGCCGAGCCAGCAGCTGCCAAGCCCAAGCTCCGTTGCCTGAAGACAGATATGTTCAAGAGCTATTGAAACGTCAATAGGTGCGATTGATTGGCCGCATTTCATAACATAATCACTGTTACTGCAAGCCGTTATAATTAAACCGGCCTTTTCAAAAACTTCCGGCTTATTGGTCGTAGCTGCAAGTTGAGCTTTTATTTTTTTGTCCGTAACAGCGATAAAACGCCAATCCTGCATATTTTTTGCAGACGGCGCCAGTCGGGCAGATTCAAAAAGTTTATCGAGCTTAGCCGGCTCAACCGCCCTGTCCTGATACGCTCTGCACGAATATCTCTTGCGAATAATTTCAAGCAATTCCATAAAAACACCTCAAATTTTAAGCAGCTTAATTTTGAGCAACTAAGTATAAAATATCAAAAGTATTGACGCAAGTATGAAAACCGTGTATCTTACTCGGTCTTTAGGGCGATTAGCTCAGTTGGCTAGAGCGCCTGCTTTACACGCAGGAAGTCACAGGTTCGAGTCCTGTATCGCCCATTTATAGCTTTATAAATGTCAGGATTAGAATTTATAAGCATTTATTTTATACTAAATAAGTTATTCACATTTCTGCAATTTCCCGAACCCTTTTTTCATTGTGCATTACAATCCGGCAGCTGGTATAATACGGCGGCAATTAATTAAATCAAAACGGTAAAATTTATGGGTGAAAAACAAGCAGAAAAAACGCCAATCGTCGTAAGCAAATCGTTTATGGCGGTCGGGCCAACACTGCACTACAGTCATGAAAATGTGCAAAGATGCTGGCTGCTGGCTGTTACAGCTTTTTGCGCAAGCTGCCTTTTGTGGTCGCAGCTGACGGCCGGCTCGCTCTTGTCATTCAACATCCAAACAATAACATCAATCCAATCGTGGAATCTCGGAAGATTTACCACCACAGGCATAAGCATATTTGAATATCCATGGCAAATACTCGTTCTCGGATTTTTGATGGCTATTATAGCAATCATACCAATACTAATATCCCAGCTGATGAGCTTCACATATAGTATCCCTTTCATATTGGCGGTGGTTTTTCTCGCAAATCTTCCCGGCTTTGCTCTCTGTCTTCTTGCCAGCTGTATCGCCGTTGCGTGCAGACCGCTTCGCTTTCGTTCACGATTTATCGCAATATCGCTTTGCACAGCTCCGCAACTTTTCTATTGGGTCTATTTCGGCAGTGCAAGAGCATTGGAGCCGCTCAAATTCGGGTTTTCACTAACGCCCTGGGTCTGCGCATGGCTGACAGCTATTGTAATAGCTGGATTTATTCTCGGCATAGGCCATTTCACGCGTTATCGACCCGGCTTGGTGTGGATGTTTACAACAGTTGTGCTTGCAGCAGCTGTCATAGTATTTCAGACAACCATAAGTTTCGATGAACTTGACTACCAACTTTACATAGCAAGAAATAATCCTGAAAAAGTAAGCAAATTTCACGACCACCGCATAACCGAAGCACTTGATGCAACACTTACAAGCCCTGCTGTAAAAAAATATCTCGCTGGGTTCTTTTACCCAACGGAACCAATCCCGCTGCGAGCGGAATTAAAAAAGGAAATTCAAGCTCAATTGGCCAATAACGGTTGGCCGGGCTGGTTCATCGTGCCGGATGAGTTAAATTATCAGGCAAAAAAATATTGGCTGTCTCAACAGTATGATTTATTTATAAACCGCAGACCCAAAAGCCGCCGAATGCCTATCGCACTTTATTACAAAGCACTTCTCGGCGAATACACCCCTGACATACAACTACTCGGCCAAAAAGAAATGCTGCACTTTGCCAGCGATTATCCGCACGAAAAATCACGTAAGATTTGGTATCGTCTTTACAGAGAATTTGGCGACAGTCCCGAATCCATTGAAGCGAGATGGCGAATCGCAAAACACTGGGCAGGCCAGGGCAAATTCAAGCTCGCTGACAATATTTTAATTGAGGCACAGGCCAAACTCGAACAGCAATTAAAACTGCTTGAAGAAAAACAGACGCAGAGCAATGCTATATTTAGCCCTTTCAAAAAACCCGTAGATTCAGCCATAACAACACTCAAATTATGTGAACTAAAGACAAAATTAAGCCGGCTACGCAGCATTATAAACGAGGAAAATCAAACAGGTAAATCAACTGACGACAAATATCTGGCAAAATTTATTATACTCAATCCGTATAGCTTGGAATTTGAAACGCAGCTCAATTATTTATCCAATCAAATCGATAATAACAGTCCGCTTAGAGACAATATTCAGCTGGCACAGACAAAACTCATAGCCGATGAACAATTGCGAGCCGAAAAGCTAAAGCAGCTGCATGAAAAATTTCCAAATACCGATGGCGGCAAAGAAGCCCTCTACGAACTGGCTCTTTTGAATATCAATTTCTGGCGAAATCAAAGCGAAGAAAATCCCAAACAAAAGGCAGCGGCTCTTGCCAAAGCAAAAACAACGCTTGAAAAATTCATACGACTCTATCCAAACAGCGTATTCGCCAATCCTGCACAGGAAAAACTGGGCGAATTGCCGGACAACTAACAACTTTGCAATTGAAAATCACCGCTTTTGGGGACAAAACTCCACACAACTAACCCTAATCGCCAGTTTCAATGCCATTGAAATCAAACCCTAATGTGGTTTTCTGTTGACAAAATAGGTATTTATACATACTATAATGACTCAAATTAAGGTTTTCTTGGAGATATTTTCGATGCTTAAAGCAAAAACCGTCATAATAATTTTACTTACAGGATTTTTTATAAGCAGCGGCAGTTTTGCTCAGTCGCTTGGGGACGATTGGAACGATTTTCTGCATTACACAAAGATTGGCCGACTCGACATGGCCAAGGGCTATGCACAAGCAGTCCTAAACATCACCCCTGACCCCGTAGAGATATTGGCTCTTAGCGAAAAAAATCCAGCTGGATTGGCAATACTAATAAAAGCAACCGAAGGTTCAACCGATGCGGAAATGGTCGAGCTTAGCGGAAAAATACTGGACATTATCGAGCAAGGCCGATTTATTCGCCGAGCCGATGCAAAAATTATAGTTGAGGAAATAAGCAGATTAAACGGCACTGACCGTGGCCGACTTGCCGCAATAAAACGCCTTAAAAATTCCGGCGAATACGCAATACCATATATGCTTGATGCGATGGCTGATAAAGCTCGCAAGGAGGAACTGCCGAATATTTTGTGGGCTCTCCCGCAGATTGGCAAGAACGCAATTCGGCCATTGACAACCGCCTTGCAAACTGAAAATATGGCTGTCAAAATCGAGATTGTAAAAACTCTCGGCGAAATCGGCTACCCTCAGTCGCTTGCCTGGCTGAAATATGTTGAAGAAAAAACCACATCAAACGAACTTCGCAAACAAGCGGTACGAAGCATCAAAAAAATTAATCCGGCTGCACTTGAAATAACTGCGGCTCAATTATTCTATCAGCTCGCTGATGATTACTACTACCACGCCGAATCGCTGGCTCCGGCTGAAGATGCCGACTTTGCAAATGTTTGGTTCTGGAATTCAAACGACCATCGGCTTACTCGCGAAAAGACGAACAAAGATTATTTCAACGAGCTTATGGCTATGCGATGCTGCGAGATGGCATTGAAAGCAGACGCAGGATTTAGTCCGGCAATAGGACTTTGGGTGGCATCATATTTTAAAGCTGAATCAGCCGGCGTAGCTATGCCGGATTATTTCGGCTCCGGCCACGCTGATGCAATGGTTTATGCTACAACCGCCGGGCCAGAATATCTGCATCAGGCATTGGCAAAAGCCATTAAAGATAAAAACGCATACATTGCACTTGGCGTTGTGGAAGCATTGGCAAGTTCGGCAGGCGAAAAATCATTATTCGCAAGAGTCGGCATAGAGCAGCCGCTTACTGCTGCACTTTCTTCTAACGACAAAGCTGTCAGCTATAGTGCAGCAATTGCTATAGCCACTGCCGGCCCAAAAGAAAATTTTGCCGAGCGTAATCTGGTCATTGAAAATCTCTCAAAAGCCCTTGCTGAAACTAAGCAAACCAATCCGGAAAATAACTGGGTGGCGGAAAATTATGCTACTCGTTCCGCTAAAGCAATGCTGAAATTGGCACAAACCAAAAACACTGTTATTGATTTATCAAAAGCGCAAGCAGCCCTGATAGATGCAACAAGAGATAGCCGAGATGAAATGAAAATTCTAACATGTGATATTTTAGCATACTTAAAAAGCAGCGATGCCCAGCAGGCAATAGCCAAAATGGCTCTAACCGAAAACAATACTACCAACATTCGCATTTTGGCATTTGATGCCCTTGCCGTATCGGCGAAATTAAATGCAAACCAGCTCAGCGACGAGCAGATTGATGCTGTTTACTCTATCGTTGCCTCCGAGCAAGCCGAAACGCAACTGCGAAGTGCAGCAGCTGCGGCCTACGGAGCATTGAATCTGCCCAGCCAAAAGGTTAAAAATCTAATTCTCGACCAGGCAAAAATTTAAACAGTCGGGTAGTTTTTATTTAACATTATGAAAACCTATTTCGATTGTATTTCCTGCTTCGTTCGTCAGGCACTTGATGCCTCGAGAATGATAACCATCGATGAAGATATTCACGAGCAGGTTCTCCGCAAAGTTATTTTGCTGCTTGGCGAAATGGATTTGCGTCAAACCCCGCCGGCTATGGGGCAAAAAATTCACAGAATTATACGCAAACTAACCAATAATCCCGACCCATATCTCGAAATAAAAAACCATTTTAACAATCTGGCTCTGGAAATGTACTGCGAATTAAAACAGCAGATAGAAAATTCAGCTGACCCCTTTGAAACAGCAGTCCGATTGGCCATTGCAGGCAATATAATTGATTTCGGAGTGGACGGCGAACTTGAGCAGGCCAAAATCGAAAAAACAATTAAAGAATCTTTGACCGATAAGTTGGATATTAAAAGTCTTGAAGAATTCAAAGCTGCAATTACAAAAGCCAAAGACATTTTATATCTCGGCGATAATACCGGTGAAATTGTTTTTGACAAACTGCTGATTGAACAATTGCCGCTTGATAAAATAACATTTGCTGTTCGCTCTGCTCCTGTAATAAATGATGCAACTATGGCCGATGCTTTAAGCGTTGGTCTAACGAAAATAGTTAATGTTATTGAAAATGGCGATGATGCTCCTGGAACGATTCTGGAAAATTGTTCGGATGAATTTTGTCAGCGGTTTGAACGAGCAGATTTAATTATTGCAAAAGGTCAGGGCAACTACGAAACGTTAAGTGAAGTTGATAAAAATATTTTTTTCCTTCTGCGTGCCAAATGCCCTGTTATTGCCAGGCATCTTAATTGCGAATGTGGAAGTATGGTCATAGCAAAAAGTTCAACACCAATAATGCTGTAAGAAGCTGTGGTTTCACGCAAAAATACTGGCAAATCAAACTTTTAAACTTTTAATTGTTTTCACAGAACCTGATTTAGCAGGGACAGCATTGATAGTTGATTTTATCTTCGTCTTTGTATGTTTTGCATGGCTACTACTTATCGATTTTTGTCCTATAGAACGCAATTTTTTATATCTTTTTTCGAGTAAATCATCAAGTTTAATGCGTTTTAATTCTCGAAGCGTTTTAACAATATACTTTTCGACATTATAAACAGTATCATGAATATTGCGGTGAGCGCCGC
>JAGLNB010000260.1 GCA_023139715.1 Planctomycetota bacterium
CTAAATTCTAAACAAATTCAAATTACCAAAACTCTAATTTTCAAAACAAAAATTCTCTGTGGCCAATATTTTTTACTTCCAGTCAAATGTTTTCTGCCATGCTTGTTTTAGCGAATCAATGTCAGCTTCGATAGCTGTTTTTCCATCTTCTGTTTTTATAATCAGTTTATTTTCTCTCGTTACTTTTCCGAGCTGGCCGAACGGAAGGTTCAGCATTATTTTTGCAAATGCGTCATAATTTTCCTGCTTAACCTCAATAATATAGCGTGAATTCGATTCGCTGAATAATTGCGAATCCACTTTCAGGCAATCATTTGATTTTGGCAGACCTCGCAAATCTGTTTCGATTCCAAGTCCGCCTGCAAAAGCCATTTCCGCCAGTGCCACAGCCAGACCGCCTTCAGAGCAATCGTGGCAGCTTGCGACAAGACCTGCATCAATTGCAGCTGAAATTTTTTCTGCGATTTTTGGAGCTGTTTCGAGATTCACCTTCGGAACATTTGCCCCGAGCTGCTCGTGAATTTTATAATAGTGTGAACCTCCAAGCTCGTTTTTTGTTTCGCCAACTATAAAGAGCAGATTATCCGCTTTTTTCAAATCCATTGTTACGCATTTATTTATGTCGTTCACGATTGACATGGCACTTATTAAAAGTGTTGCTGGAATTGCGATTTTAGTTCCGTCTTCGCAGGAGAATTCATTATTGAGCGAATCCTTTCCTGAAATAAACGGTGCCTCAAAAGCCATTGCTCCATCGTAGCAGGCCTGTGCGGCGCGAACCAGTGAGCCAAAAGTTTCAGCTCGGCTGCAATTGCCCCAGCAGAAATTATCGAGCAGGGCGATTCTGTCAGTTCGAGCGCCAACGCAAATCAAATTCCTGATTGCCTCATCGATTCCAGCCAATGCCATCCAGTAAGGGTCAATGTCGCCGTAAAGCGGATTCATTCCGCAACTGACCGCAACTGCTTTATCCGAATTGTATTTCGGCTTTACAACAGCTGCATCAGATGGGCCGTCATTTTTTATGCCGGTCAACGGTTTAACGACCGAGCCGCCCTGAACTTCGTGGTCGTATTGACGGATTATCCATTCTTTACTCGCTACATTGTAAGAAGAAAGAATTTGCAAAAGGTCATCGTTGTAATTGGCTTTTTCAGGAAGATTTGGTTCGCTGAGTTTTTTGTCCTGCCATATAGCTTTTCTTTGAATTTTCGCAACGCCGTTGTGCAGAAAATCCATATCAATTTCAGCCACATTTTCGTCGTTGTAACGCAGCGTCAGTTTTTTATCATCGGTGAATTTTCCTATTACGGTTGCTTCGACATTTTCACCATCGAAAATTTCCATAATTGCTTTTAGATTTTCCGGCTTAACAGCAATTACCATTCTTTCCTGTGCTTCGCTAATCCAGATTTCGGTATAATTCAGGCCGGCATATTTTAACGGCACTTTTTCCAAATCGACTTGTGCGCCGAGTTTTTCTCCCATTTCACCGACTGCACTACTAAGGCCGCCGGCTCCGCAATCGGTAATTGACTCATAGAGTTCGGCTTCGTTTGCCTGTAGAAGAACATCAAGCATATTTTTTTCTGTTATTGCATTTCCGATTTGCACAGCGTGTGAAAAAATGGTTTCGTGTTCGTGGGTCATTTCACCGCTGGAAAAAGTTGCACCGTGTATTCCGTCTCTTCCGGTTCTGCCGCCTACTACTATGATAAGGTTTCCTGTTTGCGTATTTCCGAAGCATTTATCTTTGTCCATCAGGCCGATATTGCCGCAGAAGACCAGCGGATTTGCGATGTATCTATCGTCAAAATAAACTGCTCCGTTTACAGTTGGAATTCCCATCCGGTTGCCGTAATCACGAACGCCTGAAACCACGCCTTTCATAATTCGCTTCGGATGCAGAACGCCCTTGGGCAAATCAGCGAGTTTTTTATCCGGCTGGCCAAAACAGAATATGTCCGTATTGGCGATTGGCTTGCTTCCCATTCCTGTTCCCATTGGGTCGCGAATTACTCCGCCGATTCCGGTAGCTGCTCCGCCGTAAGGGTCAAGAGCCGAAGGATGATTGTGTGTTTCCACCTTAAAGCAGACGGCTGATTCATCATCGAATTCTACTACGCCTGCATTGTCGGAAAAAACCGAAATACACCAGCTTTTGTTTAATTGCTTAGTCGCCTGGAATACGGTTTCTTTGAGCAGATTATCAAAATGCACATTTTCATCATTTAACTGCAAATCCACAGAGCTTTTCAATGTTTTATGAACGCAGTGTTCGCTCCATGTTTGAGCGAGCGTTTCAAGTTCAATGTCTGTCGGCTCTTTGCCGAGTTTTTGATAATATTTTTGAATTGTTTGCATTTCAGCCAAGCTCAGAAATAAATCTTTTTCTTTACTGAGATTTACCAGGCCATTATCGTCGAGTTCGCACAGCGGCAGATGAATGATTTTGAATTCGTATGGTTCTAAATGTGGACTTGGCGGTTCAGCATCGCTGCCAATCATGCAGTCTTCAATGCAGTCATTTGCGAGGATTTTTTTTGCAATTGTTTCTATTTGATTTTGACTAAGTTCGCCAAGCAGAACATATTTTCTTGCTGTTCGCACATTGCCGACTTGCCTGCCCATGTCAGCTATTGCAGCTGTTACGGATTTTGCTACCGGGTCAGTAACGCCGCTTTTCAAATGTACTTCAATCAGTGTTGCCTTTGCCAGGCCGACCGGAGCTGAACTTCTGCCGAGGTAAAATTCTTCGCAGACGGGGTCAGACAATAATTCTCTTCCGAGTCGATTTGCAAAATCATTATCGAAACCTGCTTCGAGCGAAGTCGATGGGTCAGCTTCAATCAGAAAAACTTTGGCCGACTGAACGGCTTGAATTGATTTTATGCCAAGCTCTTTAATTTCTTCAAGTACACCATTGCCGCAAACATCAGCAAAACCATCCCTGTTGAAAACCTCAAAACGCCATTGGTTCACTGCAGTAATTCCTTTTTCTTTATTTTGTATTTTATTAGAGCTGTTCGTTTGTCCCTTGCTTTCTTGAGCAGCATTTCGATTTGCTTTTCATTTTGATTTTGGATTGCCTTTTTAATTTTTGTAAGCTCCGCTGTTATTTTATCGATTCCTTTGACGGTATTTTTTGGATTTGTCAAAAGAATATCAGCCCAGATATTAGCCGGTCCCGATGCGATTCGGGAAGTATCGATAAAACCTTTGCCTGCAAATTTCAGCTCTTCTGAGTTACTGGCATTTATCAATGCCGCAGCAGCTATGTGCGGAAGATGGCTGACGTTTGCGAAAATTTTATCATGCTCAGCTGGCGACATTTCCTTTACTTTGCAGCCAAGAGTTGACCAGAATTTTTTCAGGGTTTTAACTGCGCGGCGATTTGTTTTTTTCGTAGTCGTCAAAATGCAGTCGGCCTGTTCGAGCAAATCATCTCTGGCAAACTCCACGCCTCTTTGTTCGGAGCCGGCAATTGGATGCGAGCCGACATAATGAACATTTTTGGAAAGCAATTTATCAGCCCAGCGGTGCGGCAAAACTTTCGTTGAGCCAACGTCAGTTACGATACATCCTTTCGGAAGGGCATCTGCGATTTGGCTAAAAAAGTTTTCAAATGTGCAAATAGGTGTAGCAAAAATTACAAGGTCTGCATTTACAACGCTTTGA
>JAGLNB010000261.1 GCA_023139715.1 Planctomycetota bacterium
TGTAATAACCATATCCCCAGGGTATGATACCAGCCGTCAATGAACCGTTAACTACGTGCGGCGTGTTACCCACCGAATCAACAATCGCATGATTGCCGGTTGCGGAGTAAGTGGTGTAGTTTTCGCCGTCCCAGGCAAATATACGCCTGGCATTCCAGTTCAGATCGAAATGACCAGACATGAAATTGTCTTTGAGCTTTTTGCCCGGTTTTACTGAATCTGTACGTGAATCTACGTTAATTTCCCAGTAAAATCTTTCTCCGTCAAATCTCACAATTACAGACGAGTTCATTGTATATTCGTTGGACAATTTATAGCGGGTATTAAACGGTATGGCATCGAGTTTCATCTTCTGGAGATTTTTGGTTAGTTCCCGCTTGTTCGGGTTACTTGGGTACTCCCGAAGTTTTTGATTGATTTGATTGTCAATCTCTTTTGGATCTGTTGTTTTTGGCGCTCTGTATTCCTGGTGTGTTGCAGAAATGGTGCCAGTGGGTATCCAGGTTTTTCTTGGTTGGCTTGTTAGTGTCTGAAATAGTTGCAAAATTTCTGTTCTGTCTAATTCTCGGTCTGCAAAGGCAACACAACTCACAGATAGTAAGAAGATAATTGCCAGTAAAAGATTTTTAGTTTTCATAATCAGGTCCTCCTTCTAAAATATGGTTGGCAGAAAAACTTCACTACAGAAAATGCTCTGAGGCAGAAGTACCACGTACTCCATGCAGTATAGCGACTGTAATAGGGGGGAATGTTGATTGTTATTTTTAGAAACGTGAGAATAGACAAATTAAAAGGTGATAAAAAGAACTAAAAACTTACACCACTGGCATCATTGGGTCTTTTCAAGCCAATAATCGACAAACAGCATTAAATCATTAGCGTCAACATTACCATTTATGTCAAGATCTGTGCCTTCGCACCAATTCGGGTCGTTGCAGCCTGTTTCCTGCCAGTATGAGGCAAGCATCGCAAAGTCGATAAAATCTACCTTGGTATCTTCATTGAAGTCGCGTGTGCGGACGTGAGTAAACTCGATACTATGAATGGGGTACTCCATACTCACGCTGTAATCGTAGAACCCCACATTGCAGTCACCTATGTCTATTGCATTATAATCAATAATAAACCAGTCACCTACTACTGCATCGCTATCTCCATACAAGTCAAAACCGCTCATAACATCATCTTCCCAATTATATACACGGGCATCATCACCTGCGGCTTCGAAACGAGAGCCTTCCCAATCCATGGTGATATCATTGTAATCTCTGCCATACAAAACTCCGGAATCTCTGTATGGGTCTCTGATAAACAGACCGCCATCCCAGTATCCATTAGCATCCGAACTAACTATAATTGTGAGATTAGTTCCAACCATTATCTCTTGATATTCAAGAGGAGTATTACCATCAGCCAAGCATACTATCGTCGATATATCCCCAATAGCCACCGAAGTTATACGAAGAAGCAATACCGACAATACCATCACCTTTTTCATAATTTCTTCCCCTTAAAAAAGATACTGCCAATATTGATAACATCTCAAGCTAAAACACACAATAAAAAAACCTCTTGCATTGCCTTTTTTCGTCAACCAGTAAGGATTCAACATGTGAATAATCAGAATCGATCATTATGTCCACAATCAAGTATTAGCAGTTTTTTGGACAATCTTGTTTATCTGGCTGATGGGCAATGCCCAGATATTCTTTGCTATCGGGAAACTATCTTTGCCTGGATACACTACAAAAGTTTGTTTAGGTCTTATGTCATTATAAGCATTCCAGAAACCTTTAGTCAATTTTGGTGCAGTAGAATACTTTATTTCCACCGCTATTGGTGCCATCATCTGTACTGGCTGTATTACAAAATCAATCTCCGCACCTGATCTGGTTCTATAAAAACTCACGTCCCACCGTGATGGTATAGCTGCCAGTATCTGTTCTAAGCAAAAACCTTCCCACGATGAACCTACCACCGGATGAGATTGCAAAATTTCAAAACTGTCTACCTTAAGCAGGTTATGTAAAATACCGCTGTCCCTAAGATAAACTTTGGGCGACTTGATCAACTGCTTTTTGGTATTTGTAAAATATGGCAATATTTGACGAAGCATAAAAGTATCCTGCAACACATCCAGATATCGCCGAGCTGTTTTGTGGTCAATCCCCATACTCTCTGCTATTCTGCTGGCGTTCCAGAGTTGACCGTGGCAATGGGCAACCATAGTCCAAAATCGCCTAAGCGTTGTAGCCGGTATTCGTATGCCAAGGCCAGGAATGTCCCGCTCAAGATGAGTCTGAATAAAATCTTCTCGCCACTGCACCGATATCAAGTTATTCTTTGCAAGGTAGCTTCTTGGATAACCACCCCGTAGCCAGATTTTATTGAGGTTCTTCTTTGGCAATCCAACTTCTTTAAGTGTAAATGGTGATAATTCATGGTAGGCAATTCTGCCTGCTAAACTCTCTGAAGCCTGCCGTTTAATATCCGGCGAGGCAGAACCTAATATCAAAAAACGACAGGGTTTTCGTTTCCGATCTATAACCACCCTGAGCAAAGGGAACAACTCTGGTTTACGTTGTGCTTCGTCAATAATTACAAGGTGGTCCTCATACTGTGACAGGAAAAAATCAGGATTATCCAGTTTGGCCAAATCATCGGTATTTTCCAAGTCAAGATAGATTACCTTGGAATTACAAGATCGAGCAACCATTTTGGCAAGTGTTGTTTTGCCAGATTGTCGCGGACCGATCAAGCCCACAGCAGGAAAATTCCCCAGAGATTTTAGAATATCAGTTTTTAGTAGTCGTTTTTTCATGATGCTATTTTGGGAAATTGCTTCCCAAAAGTCAAGCATAAAACACCTGAAAAACTTTAGATCGGCAAAATAGTACTTGCGCAATTGGTCAATTTCTATATTCTTGATTGGTTAAAACATCCTACATAGGTTGTCGCAGTGAAAGCTTATTGTTAATTGGGGCAAACACCCCGGAAAGGAGTTCAGGAAATGATTACAAAAATAGGTGTGTATCGCGACCAGCGAAAGAAAAAACCGTGGGTCGTCCGGTGGTACGGAAATTATGATCCTGCCACCGGCCAACAAAAACGCTATAGCAAATCCTTCATTCTCAAGAGGGAAGCTGAAGCGTTTCAATTGCAGAAAGGCGGTGAGTTTAGTCAGGGACAACGAAGAGACAAACCTGAGAAACTAACTTTGAAGAGCTTTTGCCAACAGTGGTTCAAAACTCGAAAGCCCCAACTCAGAATTGCTACACTTAAGGGATACCAGGGAACTATAGATCGTCTCTATAGTTATTTTGGTAAGGACCGATTAATATCGGAAATCACGCCGCAGATGGCTGCAGGTTTTATTGCCGAACTTAAACGACTCCAGAAAGGCAAAGAGAACAAGCCTTTGTCGAACTGGACAAGGAAAAGGGTTCTGCGGGATTGCAAGATAATTTTTGGAGCGGCTATCAAATGGCCGTCCGGTATTCCTTTAATACAGTAGGTACAGCTATGTGGATTACAACTGTTGCACTGGTGGCTGGATTTACAGTACTGACTTTTTCTGGATTCAAGATGAACTCCGATATGGGTCTGATGACCACTATAACGATAGCATTGGCGTTGGTTATGGATTTTTTACTTTTGCCAACATTGCTGTTAAAGATAGATAAGGATAAAAGGGGAAACGATAGTTACGGATCTTGAAATTGACTACGACACGGTTACTGTGAAAGGAAAAGTAAGCCCATGAAACGATTAATACTCAGTATAACTCTTTTGTTGTTACTACTACTACCATTGGTTGCGGTAGCTGAAACTGCCGAAGAGAAAGGCTTAGCTATAGCTCAAGAAGCGGATAAGCGAGATACAGGTTTTGGCGACTTCACTGCCGATATGCTTATGATCCTTAAAAATAAGCATGGCCAGAAAAACGAACGCAAAATCCGAATTCGAACGCTGGAGGTTAAAGATGATGGTGACAAAAGCCTGTCTATTTTTGATAATCCAAGGGATGTGAAGGGGACAGCTTTCTTGAATTTCACACATAAGGTCGGTGATGACGACCAGTGGCTTTATCTGCCAGCCTTGAAAAGAGTCAAGAGAATAAGTTCACGCAACAAATCTGGTTCCTTTATGGGCAGTGAATTTGCTTATGAGGACATATCGAGTCAGGAGCTTGAAAAATACACTTACAAATGGATACGTGACGAAGTTTATGATAGCAACGAGTGTTTTGTCATAGAACGTTATCCGATTGACAAGAAAAACTCCGGATATACGCGGCAAATAAGCTGGGTCGACAAGAGCGAATACTATGAGCGGAAAGTGGAGTACCATGATCGCAAGAGTTCACTCTTAAAGACTCTTATCTATAAAGGGTATAAACAATACCTGGACAAATACTGGCGGGCAGACGAAATGAACATGGTCAACCATCAAACTGGAAAAAGTACAAAGATTATATGGTCGAATTACAAATTTCAGACTGGGCTTACAGAAAAAAATTTCAATAAAAATAGCTTAAAAAGGGCCAGATGAAAACGTCGTATGTCGCAATCATTTTGATCGTTACTTTAGGTCTCATTTATCCATCTGTGACTATCGCCGGTGAGTTATCAGGATATATAGCAGCAGAGAGTAGAACTTTCTTAGATGATGCAACTTTTAGCGGACAGAAAAGGGATGACTACTCATTTGCCTTCCAGCCGGAGTATTATCACGAATGGGAGGATGGCTCCAGTTTCATCTTTGTCCCATTTTTAAGGCTCGACAGTGCCGATTCTAGACGTACCCATTTCGATATACGTGAATTGAACTATTTATGGCTTACTGATGAATATGAGCTTCGTGTCGGTATCGGAAAAGTGTTCTGGGGTACGACAGAATTTGTACACCTTGTGGACATCATCAATCAGACCGATCTCATAGAAAACATCGACGGGGAAGATAAATTAAGTCAGCCTATGGTGCAGCTTTCTATTGACCGTGATTGGGGAGTGCTGGACATGTTCGTACTTCCCTATTTTCGTGAGCGAACGTTTCCAG
>JAGLNB010000262.1 GCA_023139715.1 Planctomycetota bacterium
CATTTTTACAAATAACAGCTCCGCTTAATTTGCTGGTTTTAAGTTTTGTCATATTGCCGGCAAATTCAAGCTTGACATCTATCAGGCCGTTTGGACGATACCTTTTGAAAAAGCCTTGTAGTGTTGCAAATGAACCGTGCTGGCCCATAGAGGATTCCTTGTCGGAATCATCTGCATTAATAGCCATTCTTCGCGTACTGAGCAAGTCGGTCGCATTCAGCTTGAGTAAAAAATCGCCATTTTTTTCGTACCCCAGTTCCACAGCAAAAGTATCTATCGCCCATCGCCCTTCAAGCATAGGAACATCAGCTGATGCGATTTGGCCGGCAACCGAAATAGTTCTGCCCCGCCAGCTGCCGTTTAATTTGCTTTTGCCGGAACCGATGGCCTTTGCTGTTGTTATTTCAAAATGATAGCTGTCTTTTATTTTTTTATCAGGTGCGAATTTCGCATCAATCGGTACAAGTACGGCTGTCTTAACTCTGCCCGCTGAAACTTCTGTGTATTGAATTTTTCCTCTTTTCAGCCGAACAGTCGGAACTGAACCTGCGCCTTTGGCTCGGCCGATTTTAATAGCAGCAATATTCCATAAACCCGTATCAAGATTCTGCTGAGCATTAAAAACAAAATCCTTAATGCTTATTTTCTTTAGCTGCGGATTAAAAAAAAGCAAACTCGACAGGCCAAATCTGGCATAAACTGTTCTCGCTCTCAATATTGCATTGTTATATTGGTGTTTCTCGTGCGGCCTGATTACAAGATTTTCGATAAGTACCGAGCCGTTAAGATTGAAGTGCACCGATTTCGCATCGACTTTCATATTGGTAATCGCCTCAATTTGATTGACAGCAACCGTTCGAAGAATCCTGCCTATTAAAATAAAAGCGATTCCAAAAACTACGACTGCTATTGCAAATTCAATCAACCAACGAGTTTTATGTTTGAGCCGAATCACACATCCCCTGTTAAACGCTAAAAATATCAAACGCCAAATTCTAAACACTAAATTTTAAACGCTCTACGTTAAATGCCAGCCGCTATTTTTTTATAGCTTTGTCAGCAATATCTTTTCTGTAATAAGCGTCATCAAATTTTATTTTTTCAACCGCTTCGTACGCCTTTTGTTTTGCGGCACTGATTGTTTCGCCGAGAGCTGTTACGCCCAGCACTCTTCCGCCGTTTGTAACTATACGACCATCCAGTTTTTTTGTTCCTGCGTGAAAAACAACAACGTCTTTAATTGCCGCCGCTTCTTTTAGACCGGTAATTTCTTTTCCTTTTTCGTATTCTCCCGGATAGCCGCCAGCTGCCATCACTACGCAAACTGCCGGCCTCTGGTCCCAAGTGAGAGTTATGCCGTCGAGTCGGCCGTTGCAGACCG
>JAGLNB010000263.1 GCA_023139715.1 Planctomycetota bacterium
TTACCAGCCAATGGTTTGAAAAATACAAAAAAGATAAAAACAGAAACTGCGTAAAATTTTCACCAAACGATGTAACCGAAGAAATCCAAAATCAATTCGCCCTGCCGGGAAAAGCCAACCTTGCAAATCTCGCTGCGGCAATGGCAATAGCAAGGCAATTTAAAATTACAAATGAGCAAATTAAAACAGCCCTTCCAAAATTCAAATCGCTGCCGCATCGACTTGAACTAACAGCAGAAATAAACGGCGTAAAATATTATAATGATTCAATAGCTACCACACCCGAAAGTGCTATCGTGGCTTTGGAAGCATTTGAGCAGCCGAAAATTATCATAGCTGGCGGCTCTGATAAAAATGTACCATTTGACAAACTCGGTGAAAAAATAGCAAAAAAGGCAAAAGCGGCAATCTTAATCGGTCAAACCGCTGAAAAAATCGAAAAAGAAATTGAAAAGAAATCAGCCACAGAGAGCGCAGAGAAAAAAGTGAAAGTTGAAATTGTCGCTTCGTTCGCTGAAGCGGTCAAATTGGCAGGCAAAATAGCGGTCAGCGGCGATGTGGTTCTGCTAAGTCCTGGCTGTGCAAGCTATGATATGTTCGACAATTTCCAGCAGCGAGGAGAAGAATTTATCCTGCTGACAGGTCAAATCAAAAGATGATTATAGGAACATAAACACTAAAAAAATAAAAAACTATAAATATCCGCACAAACACACCCTTATCCTGAACAAAAAAACACACACATCGGCTCTAAACGCCAACTAAAACATAATTTTTCCAAATCGCTTCTTAAGCAGCTCTGCAAATTTGTCGAACTTTTGGTAACGCAAAAATAACATATTTTCAGGGTGATTATAAATGGAAAATACTACTGACAGAAGACTTGAACAACGCTTGCGTTACCATTGGCCAATCTGGTTCGCCGAGGATTTCAACGATACACTAACACAAGGCCAAATGGTAGATGCCTCCAGCGGTGGAGCGGCATTTACCTGCTACTCCGATGAAAATTGTCCTTATCCCGGACAGGCGATTACGACAAGATTTAGTATTCCCCGCTTTGGAGATGAAGACTGCTTTGATATGGAGAGCTTTACCCGAACAGGCCACGTCTGCAGAGTGGAAGAGATAAATCCGTTTATGAAAAGAGCAGCTATTCAATTTGCTGAGCCACTGCCGTTTAGGCCGGGCGAGCAAACCGAAACCAAATCACAAACCGTCGAAAAACTAAAAGCAGTAACAATATAACTTACAAATAACATAAATTTAGCGCAAATAAGAGCCGGTGTACTCGGGAGGGAATACCGGCTTTTTTCATTTCCAATTTACCGGCAATTCTCTTAATATACTACTTTCTCAAAAGATAATGAATCGTAAATTTATCAGCAGGCCACAAATGGAACTGAACCGTAAGCCGCTCTCGCAAACAGATTTACTGGCGATATTGATATTTATTGTCTGTATTACCGTTGCTTTGGTTTATTGGCCGGCCCTGTCTGCTCAGGCAATATCTGGTGATGACAACCAGTATCTCACTAATAATTTTTTAGTTCAAAATCCGAGCTGGTCATCGGCACAGCAATTTCTAACCGAAGTGCTCGAACCATCGACAGTTCGCGGCTACTACCAGCCGTTGACTATGATATCGCTGATGCTGGACTACGCTATGGGCGGTCGAGCAAGCGACTTATCAATATTTCATGCCACAAGCATCTGTCTGCATGTGGCTAATACGGCATTGGTAATTATGCTCCTGTATATGTTATTTGGAAAGGTCTGGCCTGCAATAGCGGTCGGTCTGTTGTTCGGAGTACATCCACTAACTGTCGAGCCGATTCCCTGGGTGGGAGAGCGTAAAACACTATTAGCAGCTTTTTTTGCTTTGTGGTGCATGATTCTTTATGTTCGCTACACACACAAAAAGAATTGGAAACTTTATATTTTCTGTGTGCTGACATATATTCTGGCACTGATGTCCAAGCCGACAACCACGCCGTTGCCGATTTTGCTGCTGCTGCTTGATTTCTGGCCTTTGCGGCGATTGTCCAAACGAACCTTTTTAGAGAAAATACCGTTTTTTGTTATTATGATTATATTTGCGGCTATTACTATTATATCCCAGAGCAGAACGGCTAACATAACAATGCCCGGTGAATATGAACCCATGCAAATCCCCCTGGTTCTGTGTCACAATATTATTTTTTACCTCTATAAAATCCTCTGGCCCGTCAATCTGTCGTGCTACTACCTGCTCCCCAAATCGTTTACACTCAAATTTCCAATGATCATGGCCGGAGTAATAGGAACATCTTTGTTAATACCGGCACTGGTCATTTCCCTGCGATGGACACGTGCTCTGCTAACCGGCTGGCTGTTCTTCTTTATAGCCATCTTTCCGACAATGGGGATAATAGGTTTTACCATTGTGATAGCTTCGGACAAATATGCCTATTTGCCATCGCTGGGACTGATGATGGTGTTAGTATGGTTCTTGTCGTTGTTGTGGGGCCGTATCTCTAAATCACAGGTGGGAAAAATTATAATTGTGGCTGTTATACTAACATTAGCTATATCAGAATCGATTGCTACTCGCCGCTATCTTACTTGCTGGCAGGATTCGGAGAGATTTTATCGATATATGTTGGCATTAAATCCTGACTCTGCAAAGCTACACGATATCCTGGGACTTGTTTTGGCAAAAAAAGGCGGAAGTAAAGAAGCTACCGAACATTTTAGCAGGGCATTGCAACTGGATGCCAATAACAGCGGAGCACACGTCAATATGGGTATTATGCTGGCAAAACAGGGAAATTTAGACGAGGCAATCGCACATTTTGTCAGAGCAATTGAGTTGAAACCTGATACTGACAATGCACACTATAGTTTAGCTTTGGTGCTTAGCCAGAAAGGCCAATTTGAAGGGGCAATTATCAACTTTAGAAAATCGCTGCAGCTCAAACCATACCAGCCCTACGCCCTAATCAATCTGGCATCAATATTAGCCACAAATAAAAACCCAAAGTTTCGCAATGGCCAAGAGGCCATCCGGCTGGCGAAGCAGGCATGCGAATTTACAGGTTATGAAAATCCTGAAATGCTCGGCACACTGGCAGCAGCTTATGCAGAGAGCAATAATTTCACAGAGGCAGTCAGAATATCCGGCAAAGCCATTAATTTGTGTCTGCTGTATAAAAACGCTGAGCGAGCAAAGGATTTCGCTGCACAACAACGATTGTATCGGGCAGAAAAACCTTATCGAACAAATTAAAGTAAAGATAATCGAGTATGCTTAAAAAAGGATTAGTTCAGATTTATACAGGAGACGGCAAAGGCAAAACAACAGCTGCCCTCGGTCTTGCTGTTCGAGCAGCCGGACAGGAAAATAAAATTCTAATCTATCAATTTCTCAAACCGCTGCAGTTAAAAACCGGCGAACGAAACGCTCTTAAAAAACTGGCTGGCAAAATCAAAATCGAAGCCCTTGATGCAAACTGGAACATTGGCAAAGAAAAAAACGAAAAGGAACTCGAAGAGCTGAAGACCAAAATAAGCAGGGCACTTGGAGAAATAGCCAAAGCAGCAGAAAAAAAACTTTATGATTTGTTTATACTCGATGAAATCGTGTTCTGTCTTGGCGAAAAACTCGCTAAACTCGAAGATGTAAAAAAAATAATCGACAAAAGAAATCCGGCAGTTGAAATTGTATTGACCGGCCGCCGAGCAAGCAAAGAATTAATTGCAATGGCCGACTTGGTTACGGAAATGAAAAAAATTAAACATCCATTCGACAAAGGAATCGCTGCAAGAAAAGGAATCGAATACTAAAGCGGAGTTTTATTTTATGAGTCAAAATGTAGCTGTGATTATTTGTGCGGCCGGACAGAGCAAAAGGTTCGGTGGTTCGACTAAGCTCACCACAGGCACAAAAAAGAAAAAAGTGTTCACTGACGTGGCTGGGCGAGCGGTTTTTCTTCGCAGTGTAGAACTCTTCGCAAATAGAGAAGATGTAAAACAAATCCTGCTGGCCATAGCGCCGGAAGATGAAGAATTAGTACGAATAAAGTGGGAAGCAAATCTGGCTTTCTATAATGTAAAAATCTGCTTTGGCGGCAACGAGCGATGCGATACGGTAAAAAATGCACTCACACTCGTAAAGGAAGATATTGATTTAATTGCTGTCCACGATGCAGCAAGATGCTGCGTAACAAAAAAATGGCTCGATGAAGTTATTACGGCAGCAGCTGAAAAAGACGCTGCAATTTTGGCCTGCCCTGTCGTGGCAACTATTAAAAAAGCAAAAGATAAAACGATAACCAAAACCGTTGACAGAAACGGACTTCATGAAGCTCAAACGCCGCAAGTCTTCAAAGCCCAGCTATTAAAAAAGGCATACGCAAATCTGAAAGAACAGGACAAAAATAAAATCAACGACGATGCCCAGCTCATTGAAGCACTTGGCGAAAAAGTGGCAATTGT
>JAGLNB010000264.1 GCA_023139715.1 Planctomycetota bacterium
TTTTTAAGGCAGTTGCCGGTTTGAAATAACATCCACGCTTTATCTTTTGCCGAGTATGAGCCGTCATCTGTTTTGTCGGTTTTGTTATCTAATGCCTGCTGATAAAAAATCGCTGCCTGTTCAAGATGGCCGCAATGAAACAGAACTTCTGCAAGCTCAAAAGGTTTTTTTGCGAGTTGCGGTTCTTGCGACAAATCCTCAATTATTTTTAGTGTTTGTGCTGAAATTGGTTCGTAATCGAGTGGCTCTTTAATTATTGCGATTTCAATTTTCTCAGGTTTTACAATAGTCAGCGGTTTTTTTTCGTTTTTTATTTGTGGTTTAATTTCATTTGCCTCGGCAGTAGCGGCTGGCTCGACGGGTTCAGCCGATTTATTCGTCTGGGGCATTTCAAGTTTTATATTGTTGAGTTCCGCAATGGCTTGTTTTAATTTTTCCCTGCTTTCGTTTTGCGTTTCATTTTTTGCGATACTGATTCTTGCCTGCCACAATTGCCGGCTTGGCCCTGTTTCAATTTCGCCGACAAAAACAGATTTGCTTTGCAGCAATTTTTCATTGTGATTTTCTATGTAATTTATTGCTGCTAAATAATTTTCCTGCGGCAGAAGATTGTCGGTTTCGATTTGGGCTTTTTTTAGTTCGACATTTTCAATTTCAGTAGAATTGTCTGAAATTGTTGCCAATAAATCAACGGGGTCGAGCTGTCCTGCGGTAATTTCAGCTTTTGCAGCTGAAATAAAAATTTGCATAAGCAGTACAGCACAAATCCAGTTGCTCGTAAGCAGTTTTATTTTTTTATTTCTTTTTTTCACTCTAATTTTCTCTTTTACTGAATAGCTATAATCGCCTCTTCGTTTGGCGAATTATTTGTGGCTACTTTTTCATCTATTTTTTTTGTTTGGTCGATTTCGCCAAGAATTACAAGTGCTGCCTGGTCGTATTTTTTCTGGCGGTTGTAAGCAGTTATAAGGATTTCTGTAGCTTTGACTTTCATTGTCGCGGGCAGAGAAAAATTCATAGCTGCCGAGCAGATTGATACTGCCTGCTCATTGCGGCCGAGCTTTAGACAAACATCGGCAAGCTCTAATGTGATTTCATAAGTATCATCGCCCGGTTTTGCTGTAACGAGGATTTCGTTTAGCCGACTATAAGCCAGCAGTAAATCTCCTTTTGCAATGTGGCATTTTGTCAGTTCAAAAGCTGCTCTTGTTGCTAACTGCTCATCTGAAATGTACTCAATTTTGTCGCCGAGTATCGCTATTGCTTTGTCAACAAATCCCATCAGCCGGAAAACTTCGCTTTTCAAAAGCAGTATTTCGATAAATTCCTTCTGCGAAAATCGCTCATCCGGAACACCTTCAAGCACACAAACGGCCTCGACAAACTCATGTTGCTTTATGTGCCACCTTACCATCTGCGAAATAGTTTCTATGTAATCCTGACTTGAAAGCTCTCCTCGCAGTGCGTACCTAAAAGCGTTGCAGGCCTGCCCGGGTTTGTTCATAGCAAAATTAATTTTGCCGAGAAGAAGATATATTGAAGATAATTGCCTGTCATTTTTGCTTTCGGTAAGTTTTGCGCAGCGACGGAGCCATTTGTCTGCGGAGTCATAATCTTTTTGTTGGTAAAAACATTTTCCAGCTCCGAGTGCAGCTGTCATTTGTGATTTTGGCGATAAGCCGAGATTGTAGGCCTTGCTGTAGAGCTTGGCAGCTTTTTCGTAGAGCCGGGCTTTCATTGTTGCCGAAGCAAGATACAAACACGAACGTTCAGCTATTTCACTTCCTGTGTATTGTTCAACAAGCTGATTCAAATCTTTGCATGCGCCGGTGTAATCCAGCAAATTAATTTTAAGTTTGCTTGAATTCAGAAGTGCCAGCGGAGCAAGCGGTGTTAGCGAAAAGCGATTGGCTGTGAGTTTGTATTCTGCGATAGCTTCGGCGGGCTGGCCTTTCTCAACGTGCAGAAGAGCAAGTGCGAAATGAGCGTTTGGTGCTTTTTCATCACCGTTAAATTCCATCAGAAATGTTTGCCAAAGCCAGTTGGCTT
>JAGLNB010000265.1 GCA_023139715.1 Planctomycetota bacterium
AAAGCCATAACGGATAAAACAAAACTCATCGTGCTAAATTCGCCCTGCAATCCGACGGGAATCGTATATTCAGTCGAGCAGATAAAAGCAATGGCAAAAGTGGCTAAAGAAAAAGATATTCTGATTATTAGCGATGAAATTTATGAAAGTTTCTGTTACGACGGGCAATACCAGAGCATAGCGAACTATTACGACAAAACGCTTTTGCTCGGCGGCTTTAGCAAAACCTACGCAATGACCGGCTGGCGGGTCGGATTTGCGACAGCACCGGCGGCACTGGCTGAAGTAATCGAGCAGATGACAAAAATTCAGCAATATACTTTTGTCTGTTCGCCTACACCTTTTCAAAAGGCAGCTGTTGCAGCGATGGATTATGACGTTAGCAATTCGGTTGCTGCATACAAAAAGAAACGGGATATGATTTACAACGGCCTAAAAGATAAATTTGAACTTAATCTGCCCGGCGGTGCTTTTTACGCATTTGTAAAAGCGCCCGATGGAATTAGTGCAACAAAGTTTGTTGAAAAAGCCATTGCAAATAATGTTTTAATCATACCCGGAAATGTTTTTAGTGAAAAGGATACGCATTTCAGGATAAGTTACGCAACCAGCGATGACAAAATCCAAGAGGGAATCGAAATCCTCTGCAAACTCGCATAGTACTGCAACTATAAAAAGTTATTTGGCGGCAAATTCCAGCAATCTTTCTGCAATTTGCAAAGCTGCGTTTGTGTTTGCAATTGCTGTGTAATTTGTTTTCATTTGCTGCAATTCATTTTCATTTTCCATAAGCGGTTTTAATTTCTGCCAAAGCAATTGGGCACTATTAACATTAACCGCCAAATCGTCAACAATTACAGCAGACCCGGCTTCGACCAGTTTAGCTGCATTTAAATATTGATGTTTGTCTTTGTGATACGGATACGGAATACAAATAGCAGGCAAAACAGCTGCGGCATATTCGGCAACGCTGACAGCTCCGCTGCGGCCAATAACCAAATCGGCAGCGTTTAATAAATCCGGCATATTATCGTAGTAATCAAGCAATTTATAATTGATTTCCGCATCAATATATTTCGCATTAACATTTTCAAAATCAGCTCGCCCCGTTAAATGAACGATTTGCCAATTGCCGGCAAAGTCATTTAATTTTTCCAGCAATGAACATATTATTTTGTTAACGTTCACAGCTCCGCTGGATGCGCCGGTTACGAGCAGGATTTTTTTGTTTTCGTCAAGTCCCAATTGCTCTATTGCCTTAGCCGGCTGCGGATTATCAAAGCCGCTCCGCAGCGGGCAGCCAACAACATTAACAGTAGCAGCATTTTTT
>JAGLNB010000266.1 GCA_023139715.1 Planctomycetota bacterium
GTGCCGGAACCGCTGAAGGGGTCAAGAACACAGTCTTTTTCGTTTGAACTTACAGCGACAATTCTTTTTAAGAGATTTTCCGGCATCTGGCAGGGATGCCAGCCGGTTCGCTCTTTGAATGTTCCGCAAACTCTGCTGAATTGGTTCCAAACATCGTCAGGCATTTTGCCCAATGGATTTGCACGTTTGTCATTGTAAAGCAGTTGTCTGTCGGAGGGCGTACGGACGGCATAATCATTAAAAGTGAAATTGTTTTTGTTTTTGACGAAGTAGAATATGTGCGTGTGCGAACAGGCAAATTTGGTTTTCATCTGCTGGCCGAATGTGTAATGCCAGATGAGCCAGTTTCGCATAACCAAGCCCAGCTCGTCGGCTATGACTTTTATATTTGCAGCGTAATCGTCACCGATTGCAATGTAAAATGAGCCATTTGGCTTTAGCACGTTTTTGCAGGCAGTCATCCATTCCATTGTCCAGCTGAGATATTTTTCCTTTTTGACTTTGTCATTGTATTTGTCATATTTGTAGCCGATATTGAAGGGCGGGTCGGCAAAGATTAAATCGGCGAATGGCTCGGTGATTTTGCCGAGAACCTCTATACAGTCGCCGCATATTATCTTGTTGTGAAAATCCTGCATTTGCATAGCGGTATTCTATAAAACAATACCAGTTCTGCAAGAAGCAATTAGTGATAGAAGTTTTTCTGCGTGGAAACCGCTGGGCGCTGCTTTACGGCTTGATTACTTTCTGTTCGTTAAATACTTTTCCAGACAGGTAATCGGTGAAGGTGGCTCTGACAGTCAGCGGCTCATTGAAACTTTCAATTTTGTCGGACACATCGAAAGTTAATCTGTAGTTGATAGTCAAAAGCGTAGCGAACCAGTTTTTCTTTAGTTCTTCCGGCTCGACTTGCCATTGAGCGATAAGGGCATTGCCTTCGGTCTTATTCAGGTTCCAGAGCTGAACATCAACGGTGCCTGCGGCTTTTACCGCATCGCCATCATCATCGAGCGGCTGAATGTACACAATCAGCGTTTCAAATTTGCCGTCCTTGTCCTTGTCGTAGAGATTTGTATAGTTGGTCATTTTGACCCGCGTGAGATTATGCAGAGTTTCGAGCCGGACGTTTTCGGGTAAATCTGTAAGCACTTCAAGCTGCTCTTTTAGTTGCTCGTTTTCCAATTTGTATTGTTCAAGCTCGGCTTTTAACTGAAGTTTCTGGTCAACCGTATCTATGGAGATTTTTTGGGTTGATGATTTCTGCTCGCAGCCAAAAGTGAAAATCACGATAATACAAATAGTGTAACGGACGGCAAATAATTTTACGTTTCCAATCTTCACTTCTTTGCCCTTTGTAACAATTACCGCTTAATTATCCGTTTTCGCTAAAACTACGACGAGTAGGCTGTTGCGGCTTTATTCAATTTTCTGCCACTGTTAATTTTTATTCATCCGTGTCGTTTTGTTGCGATGGGCTGGCGAGTTCAGGTGCTTTTTGCAGTATTCTGTCAGCCAGGCCATAAGCAACGGATTCTTCGGCTTCGAGCCAGAGATTACGGTCGCAGTCCTTTTCTATTTTTTCATTCGTCTGATTTGTGTGTTCAGAGAGTATATTATAGAGTCGGCTTCGCAAACGCAATATTTCTTTTGCTTCAATTTCCAGATCGCTGGCCGGGCCCTGAAGCACGCCGGATATTAGCGGCTGGTGCAAAAGGATTCTGCTGTTGTTCAACATAAAACGTTTACCCTTTTTCCCGCTAGCAAATAGTACCGAGCCCATACTTGCTGCCTGTCCGATACAATATGTCGCAACGTCGCAACGTAAAAACTGCATTGTGTCGTAAATTGCAAGGCCGGCTGTGATTGCTCCGCCTGGAGAATTGATGTAAAAATGAATGTCGCTCTTATTGTCTTCATTGCTCAAAAAAAGCATCTGGGCAATAATAAGGTTAGCACTGGCATCGTCAACTACGCTGCCAAGAAAAATTATTCTGTCTTTGAGTAATCTTGAATAAATGTCGTAGGCACGTTCTGTGCGGCCGCTTTTTTCGATTACTATTGGAACCAGATTCTGATTCTGTACTTCGCCTGCCCTGAGCGAAGTCGAAGGGTGTCTTGTATTTTGCATTCTTTATTTCCCGTTTTTACTGTTGGCTTTTGTCTTCTTTTTTTCTTCTTCTTTTAAGACTTCATCAATAAGGCCGTATTCCAGGGCTTCCTGGGCTGACATATATCTGTCTCTTTCAGTTTCAGCTGCGACTTTTTCGACTGGCTGGCCTGAATTTTTGGCGATTATTTCATTTATCATTGCTTTGGATTTTATTATTTCCTCAGCTTGTATTTTTATATCAGAGGCCTGGCCGGTGATTCCACCCCACGGCTGATGCAGCATCACTTTGGCGTGTTCAAGGGCATGACGTTTCCCCTTTTCGCCGGCTGACAATATGACAGCTCCGCCAGATTGAGCTCTGCCTATGCAATAAGT
>JAGLNB010000267.1 GCA_023139715.1 Planctomycetota bacterium
TGGACAAAGTGCTCGAAGACCTCACAACGTAGAAACGTAGAATTTAGAATTGAAGAATTAGACGCAGATTTCGCAGAAAAAATAACACAAAAAATCAGCGAAATCTGGCTCGACAGGCTCACCATATTCAGCGTAATCAGCGATTAAACAACCCCTGCCCACAGGTGGCAGGGCTAACCAAAAAAAAGATGTAAAATACCTTTCAAAAATCCGTGAAAATCCTGTTAATCCGTATAAAAGTGTGAAAAGTGAGAAAAGTATGAAAGGTGGGAATGGCGGGAGTGGTTAAGATTGCTTCGTCGTTTCACTTCTCGCAATGACAAAAAACAAAAGTGAGAACTCCTTGTCGAAGGAATTAGCACCAGAAAAACAATAACAGAATTCGCAATTCGATTTTTGGTTTTACGCTTTGGGTTTTTAACCTCCATCTATTTGCTAAAAAAATAACTTGTAAATAATTGGCAATATTTGTATAATCCAAATGTGTTCGTACCGATAAATACGAATGCGAACCTGAGACACAGCTGCGGCTGTGGTTACGGAATTGCAGTAGGCCATTAAAACTTTATGCAGTACGGACTTATGTCTGTGGCGGACTGAGAATCGAATGCGTAAAGCCGGCCAGCGGAGCTGCAATTGACCGGAATAGCAAAATTAAAGTTTATCAGGAAAGAAGGACAAAAAATGTCATCCAGGCCCAATTCCCCGGCTGAGTCGGCGGCAAAAAAGAAAACAAAAACAGAGGCAAAAACGTCTGCCGAGCCGAAGTCAGCGAAAAAAAACAAATCAAAACAAATGAAAACCGGCGCTCAAATTATCGTCGATACGCTGCTGGAACAAGGCGTTGATACGATGTTCGGCTACCTCGGCGGAGTGCTTCTGCCATTATTCGACCGGCTCTACGATGCACCGATTAATTTCATTATTCCGCGACACGAGCAGGGCGGCTGTCATATGGCTGATGCCTATGCAAGAGCAAGCGGAAAAGTGGGCGTGATTGTGGCAACCAGCGGTCCGGGTGCGTGCAACCTCGTTACAGGGCTTGCTACGGCTATGATGGATTCTATTCCAATGGTGGCTCTGACAGGGCAGGTGAGAACGACGCTTATCGGAAATGATGCGTTTCAGGAGGCGGATACGACCGGAATAACGCGGCCAGTTACAAAATATAATTGCATTGTAAAAGATGTTAAGGATTTGGCTCGTACTATTCGGGAGGCATTTCATATTGCTTCGACCGGCAGGCCGGGCCCGGTGCTGATTGATATTCCCGTCGATGTTCAGGTTGAAAAATGCGACACGTCCGAGCCGGCTGAATTGGCGCTTCCGGGATATAAAATTAAGCCGCACGGAAATTCAAGGCAGATTTCGCAGGCAGCTGCGGCAATAAATAAATCAGAGAAGCCGGTGCTCTACGTTGGTGGCGGAGTTATAAGTGCTAATGCAAGCAAAGAATTAACCGCTTTTGCTGAAAAATCGCATCTGCCGGTTACGATGACGCTTTTGGCTCTCGGCAGTTACGACCAAAGTAAACCCGAATCGCTCGATATGCTCGGTATGCACGGTTCGGCTTATGCAAATTATGCCGTTCAGCAGGCAGATTGCCTGATAGCTATCGGTGCGCGGTTTGAAGATAGAGTTACAGGAAAAATCAAGGCGTTTGCGCCGAATGCGAAAATCATACATATAGATATAGACCCGGCGAGTATATCCAAAAATGTTCACGTGGATATTCCCCTGGTCGGCGATGCAAAAGTCATACTAACTGAACTGACAAAAGAAGTGAAATTTAGGCAAAGGAAAGAATGGTTCGCAAAAATTGCGGAATGGAAAGAGGAATTCCCGTTCAAATACGATAAAAAATCGTCGGTGATTAAGCCGCAATACGTAATCGAAGAGATTTGTCGGCAGACGCAGGGCAAGGCAATTATAGCTACCGGTGTTGGCCAAAACCAGATGTGGGCAGCTCAATTTTATAAATGCTCTGTGCCGAGACAATTTATCAGCTCCGGCGGATTAGGGACGATGGGATTCGGACTGCCGGCGGCAATCGGAGCTCAAATCGCTATGCCAAACGCAACGGTTATTGATATTGACGGCGATAACAGCTTTAATATGACAATGACCGAGCTTAGTACAGCGGTTCAATATAAACTGCCAATCAAGGTCTGCATTTTGAATAACGGATATATGGGAATGGTTCGGCAATGGCAGGAATTATTCTATAATAAGCGATACGCTATGAGCCACATCGATAATCCTGAATATGAAAAACTGGCAAAGGCGCTTGGAGCCGAGGGCTTTATGGTTGATAAAAAAGCTGATGTTGCGGCGGCGGTAAAACGGATGCTTGATGAGAAAAAGCCGTGCGTGGCTGATTTCAGAGTTGAGCCGGAAGAAAATGTTTGGCCGATGGTTCCGGCTGGCAAAGGAATCCACGAGATGGATGGACTGGATATTTTAGAGAGTATGGCGTAAAAAAACTTAAAAGTTAAAGTGTAAAACGTAAAGTTAAGGAAGTCATCGCAGCAAAGCTGCGATTCCACAATTTTGAATTTTTAGTTTTAAACTTTTAATTTGGTTCTACTATGAAACATATAATAAGTGCATTAGTTGAAAATAAGCCGGGAGTTCTGG
>JAGLNB010000268.1 GCA_023139715.1 Planctomycetota bacterium
AACATTATGAGTCCTGTAATCTGGAAGTGGCGGCAGCTGGATTGTTTTAAAAAACTCGAAGGTAAAAGCGGTTACAAAAAGCTGCTTCGGCTAAAGCAATTTATAATTGATGAATATGAATTTAATCTCGATCTTGAGACGTGGGGCTTAACCAGCCAGAAAAAAGAACTTGAAAGATTTCAGGAATTTATTTCGCCGGAAAAGATAGCGAAAAGCAATGCGTTATTCGGCTATCAGGGCGACAAATATTATTTCGATGTTGATATTCGCAGGCACTTCGGCCTTGACAAATATCACAGCGACATAATTCCATATTGGAAAACCGAAACCGTTGAAGCGATGGATGCTTTCAAATTAAAAGACGGCTACAAAACCGGAGCCGGCGAATGCGTTTCATTGGCAGCTCTTTATGCAGCGGCGGCTTTTATCGTTTGCCAGATTCCGCTGGAAGATATTTATATGATTCTGACTCCGCTGCATTCGCAGAATTTCATCGATATAGCGGACGGCGTTCTAACCAACAATCGCCGCATTGTTACCAAAACGATGTGGTTCAACGGCACTGAAATTTCCAATAAAGCTCAGCGTGCAATAAGAAATGAGCAGATTACAATTGTAGCTCACAATAGTGGATACGTGCATTGTTTGTATGAAGATGCAACAATTACCAAAACCGCTTACGAGCATTTTGATTTGCAGCTTAAAAATTTTCTTTCCACCAAATTAAATGTGCTTGTTATGGCGAATTTTCTTCGCTGCCACAGTGAATATCAAAAGTATTTTCAGTTCTGCTGCGACCAGTGCAAAAGGGGAGCAAAATATGTCAGAGCGGAAGTTCTTTTCCATTATGAACACGGAAGCCGTTTCAGGATAGCTGAAGATACCTTTGAAAAACTGCTCGACGAGGTCAGCGAAGAAGACCTTATGCTGAAAAAATTGCCCGATAGATTGTGCTGCAACCAGTTTTATAATTTCATAACCTACGAAGAGCTGGACATAATGAAAAGTTCTGACAGGGAAAGAATAAAAAAATATGCAGCTGCGTTTGTCGAGCCGGCTGCTCAATTTGTCGAGGATTTGGTT
>JAGLNB010000269.1 GCA_023139715.1 Planctomycetota bacterium
TGCCTGTTTTTTATCGAGTCCACCTCGCACAATCTGGCCGGACAAATAATCAATTCCGCCTGACTGTTGTTTACAAAGCTCTTTTAATCTACTCGCACTTAGCATATTTATCTACTCGTCGTATGTTTGGTTTAATTATTTTATTTCTTTTTACCTGAATGGCCTTTGAAAGTACGTGTCAATGAAAACTCGCCGAGTTTATGGCCAACCATATCTTCTGTAACAAAAACTTTATGAAACATTTTTCCGTTATGTACCATAAATGTAAAGGTAACAAATTCAGGAATTATCGTACATCTTCTCGCCCATGTTTTTATTGGCTCGCGTGAACCGGAATCGATTTGTTTACGAACCTTCATAAACAATTTTTCATCAACAAACGGCCCTTTTTTTAAAGATCTTCCCATAATTTATATCTCGTATTTTGTGTCTCGTATCTCGTATTTTTTCGCTTCACGAGATACACTTCACGTTTTTACAACACTAATTGTCCTTGTCTTTTATTTTTACGTCTTCTGATAATTCTCTTATTGCTCGTATTGCGTGGATTTCGGGTTTTTCCACCTTTAGCCAAAACGCCGGTCGGTGAACACGGATGTCGTCCACCGTTCGATCTGCTTTCGCCGCCGCCCATCGGATGAGCAACAGGATTCATTGCCTTGCCTCTGACGTGCGGCTTTCTTCCCATATGTCTTTTACGGCCGGCTTTGCCGATTCTTACATTCTGATGGTCTGGATTACTCAAGCGTCCGACAGTAGCACGGCACTGCTTGTGAATCATACGCATTTCGCCACTTGGCAGAATTATCGTAACCCAATCACCTTCTTTAGCTACGATTTTTGCTGCGATTCCGGCACCCCTAACGAGTTTACCGCCCTGGCCGGCTGTCATTTCTATATTGTGAATTTCAATACCTGCCGGAATAGCTGTCAGCGGCATTGCATTGCCTGGCTTTGGCTCACAAACTGAACCGCTTTCGACCAAATCGCCCATTTTTATTCCAAGCGGAGAAAGGATATATCTTTTTTCACCGTCAAGATAGTGCAGCAGCGATATAAAACAATTTCTATTTGGGTCGTATTCCACACTTGCTACTTTTGCGGGCACGCCGTCTTTATTGCGTTTGAAATCGATGATTCGATATATTTTTCTTGCCCCGCCGCCTCTAAAACGCGTAGTAGTAATTCCGCTATGATTTCTACCACCGGTTTTCTTTATTCTTTTACAAAGTGTTTTTTCCGGAGTAGAGGTCGTCAACTCGGCATAGTCATTAACAGAGCTGTTTCTGCGTCCGGCACTCGTTGGTTTGTAAATTCTAATACCCATAATTCGTATCTCGTATTGCGTCGTGCGTATTGCGTTATTCGTTGCCTGACGGCACTTTTTTTTGTCTCGCTTTAGACCATTTGTTTTTAGAACAAATCTATATGATATTCCGGCTCAAGGAACACGACTGCCTTTTTCCAGCTCGGCGTAGTTCCGAAATTGCGTCCTTTCCGACGGTACTTTCCCTTACGGTTAGCCGTTCTGACTTTTGATACTTTAACGCTGTATATTTTTTCCACAGCATTTCTTATCTGTACCTTATTAGCTTTTTTGTTTACTTCGAAAGAATATGCACTTTTAACATTTGCAAAATGCATTCCCTGCTCAGTAACCAACGGTCGAATTATTACGTTATAATCATCCACAATACTTATCCATTCACAGCTACAACTTTTAAGAACGCTTCTCTTGTAAACAGCATTTTTCTATGATTACAAATATCGCCTGCATTCAAATCATCTGCTTTCATCACAGCAACTCTTGGAATATTTCTCGCTGATTTGTAAACATCTGTATTTTGTTCGCCAAGCGTTACAAGGCAACCTCTATCAATTTTCAAATTTCCCAAAATATCTGCAAAATCTTTTGTGCATGGCTTTTGGAAGTTCAATTCATCAATCACTACAACATCGCTGTTAAGCAGCTTTGCCAATATCGCAGAATTAGTAGCGAGTCTTCTTTGTTTTTTCGGCATACTTTTTCCAAAATCTCGCACGATTTTTGCAAATGTAACGCCGCCGCCAACTCTTTTGCCTGTCCTGGCATTACCAACTCTGGCATTTCCTGTTCCTTTTTGCTTGAACAGTTTTCTCGTTGAGCCGGACACCATACCTCTGCTTTTTGTAGTAGCCGTTCCCTGTCGCTTATTGGCGTGGTACATAACTATTGCCTGTTTCAGCAATGCATGCCTGACTCTGCCGCCAAGCACAGCTTCATCTACTTTTAAGCTGCCAACTTCTTTGCCGCTTTTATTGTAAACATTTATATCAATCATTATTTTTTTCCGCCTACCCGTCCAGGCCAGCAGGCCAGACACATAGTTATAGTTAAATATTTATTTTATAAATGCGATTTAGCCGTTCTCACAACGACATATCCATCAGCCGAGCCGGGCACAGAACCCTTAATTACCAGCAAATTATTTTCTTCGTCTATAGACACTAATTTATGATTTTTAGCAGTAATGCGGCAATCGCCCATTTGACCTGACATCTTCTTTCCTTTTTTCAGATTTCCGCCGTGACCTGCATCACTTGCATAACTCGAAATCGAGCCAGGTGCTCTATGTTTTCTTTCGCATCCATGCGAAGCTGGAAAGCCACCAAATCCATGTCGCTTCATAACACCTGCATAACCTTTACCTTTGCTGGTTCCGGTTACATCGACGAATTTATTTTCAGCAAAAGCCGATACCGTTATGGTATCACCGAGTTTATATTCTGACTCAACTTTTTCTGATAATCGCATTTCTTTGACAAATTTTTTCGGCGTGGTTTTGGCTTTTTTGGCGTGGTTTTCCTGCGGCTTTTTAACTCGGGACGGCTTAACATCTTCGAAACCAAGCTGGACAGCGTTATAGCCATCAGCATCAACGGTTTTAACCTGAGTCACCACACATGGACCTGCCTGAATAACTGTAACAGGCAGCAAATTGCCTGCTTCGTTATAAACCTGAGTCATACCGACTTTTTTTCCAAGAAGCATTACCATTATTTTATCTCTCATTAGTTACCCGGCCAATCGCCCTAATTACCCGACCTGACTTGGCCAAACTTATTTTAATTTACGCCTTTATTTTTACAAAAACGCCGGCAGGCACAGCGAGCCGATTAAGCACTTCAACTGTCCTTGCATTGGCTTCGTGAATATCTATTAATCTTTTATGGGTTCTTAATTCAAACTGTTCGCGTGATTTTTTATCAATATGAGGACTGCGTAGTACTGTATATCTTTCGATTCTGGTGGGCAGCGGCACCGGGCCGCTTACTTTTGCGTTGGTTCTGCGGGCATGCTCAACTATTTCCTTCGCAGACGCATCGAGAGCCCTATGGTCATACGCTTCCATTTTAATTCTGATTGTTTCAGCTTGACCTGCCATAATTATTACTTCCTCATATTATCCGGCTTTTTAACATCTGCTCCAGATACTTTTATATTCTTCGTTTTTGATTCCAATAGATACAGGCGAAATCAATTACCAAAGGCA
>JAGLNB010000027.1 GCA_023139715.1 Planctomycetota bacterium
AGTATCAGAGCGCTAACACAGAAAATGAAATTGTCGGCAAATGCACGCTGCCAATCAGGTAAATCGGGCAACAAATTTTCCGAAGCTGAAATCGATACTGAAACCAGCAATATCCAGAAAATAAGCATGGCAAACGGTAGATAGGCAGGCATATTGTTTCTGCGCGGCGGCGAATCAGACAGGGCTTTTTTTCCAAAAGACGTTCTAATCAGCCAGATGGTAAATGGCATCAATCCAGTCAGATAGACAAGGTCTGCGGCAGTAACAGAGTTTATAAATTGTTTTAGCATTGAATGTTGACAATTGAATATCAAAAGTTGACAATTGGGAAAATCGTAAGTAATAAGCGGTAAATAGTCAACGGAAAACATATTATGGATGTATTTCACATTGAAGGGCCTGTCCAGCTTAATGGCTCGGTTCGTATAAACGGCTCAAAGAATGCATCTTTACCAACAATGGCTGCTGCAATTCTTGCGGCGGGCAAATCCACCTTAAAATCAGTTCCGAATCTTTCAGATATTTCTGTTTTTGGCGAATTACTCAGTAGTCTTGGCTGCACAATCGAAAGAAACGACAGCGGTGATTTAAGCATTGATTCCAGCGTGATTGAAAATACAGTCGGCGAATATGAAATTGTCAGCAGGATGCGAGCTGGTATTTGCATACTTGGGCCGTTGCTTGCTCGTTGCGGAAAGGTCAGTGTTTCAATGCCGGGCGGCTGTGCAATTGGTGACAGGCCTGTCGATATTCACATAAGGGGGCTGCGTCAACTCGGCGCAAAAATTCATCTTGAAAACGGCTACATAGTTGCCGAAGCACCGCACGGATTAAAAGGTGATGACATTTTTCTCGGCGGTCCGTTCGGCTCGACGGTTTTGGGAACAGCAAATGTTTTAATGGCTGCAACACTGGCCAAAGGAAAAACAACTATTGAATCGGCTGCCTGCGAGCCGGAAATAAGTGATTTGGCAAACTGCCTTAATAAAATGGGTGCAAAAATAAGCGGTATTGGTTCGCCGCGTTTGATTATTGAAGGTGTTAAGCAATTGCATCCGGTTGAATTTGAAGTTGGCCCCGATAGAATCGAAGCAGGAACATTTATGGCAGCAGCAGCTGTAACCAGCGGCGAACTAAAACTTGAAAATTGCCGGCTCGAAGAAATGATGGCTGTAGTTGACAAGTTAAGAAGTATTGGCGTAACAGTTGAAGCTGCAAACGGCGGATGTGTTGTAACTCGAAATGGTTTGGTTAAGCCGAGCGATTTTACTACGCAGCCGTATCCTGGATTCCCGACGGATTTACAGGCACAATTTATGGTTTTATTGTCGCTTGCCAAAGGTAATAGCGTTGTTACTGAAAAAATTTTTCCAGATAGATTTATGCACGTAGCCGAACTCAATCGAATGGCGGCCAATCTGCGAAAAGAAGGGCCGGTAGTAATCATAGCTGGTGTTAAAAAATTGATAGCAGCTCCTGTGATGGCTTCTGATTTGAGGGCTTCGGCGGCTTTGGTTCTCGCTGGTCTTGCAGCCAAAGGAACGACTGTCATTCAGAGGGTTTATCATATTGACCGCGGCTATGAAAAAATTGAAAAGCGGCTAAATGCTGTCGGCGCTAAAATAATTAGAAAAAGCGGCTAAACCTGGCTGCAAGACACAATTCCAGATAATAAGCACTTGACAATCAACCGGTTTGCAAATAAAGTACACGGCTCGTTTGCGCCATGTTTTGTGATTGGCGCAGGATTAAGCAGTAAAACCACATTTACAGCATTTAGTACAGAAAAAGGAGATTTACAAATGGCGACAAAGGTTGCAATTAACGGATTCGGCCGAATCGGAAGAGCCGTAGCAAGAATTATTATGCAAAGAGCAGGTGATTTGGAACTGGTCGCAATTAACGACCTTTCAGATGCCAAGAGTCTTGCGCATTTGTTCAAATATGATACGGTAATGGGCAGATTCAACGGCACAGTTGAAGCCAAAGATGATGCCTTGATTATTAACGGCAAAACGGTCAAGGTTCTCGCTGTTAGAAATCCGGCTGAACTGCCGTGGAAGGAAATGGGAGTAAAGGTTGTTCTGGAATCAACCGGAATTTTCCGCTTAAGAGAATCAGCTAAGGGCGGCTACGGCGACCACATTAAAGCTGGTGCCGAAAAAGTTATTCTCAGCGTTCCAGCAAAAGACAAAATCGATGCTACAATCGTTCTCGGCGTTAATGATGAGGATTTGACAAAGGATGCTGCCTGTGTATCGAATGCAAGCTGCACAACAAATTGTCTTGCACCAGTTGCAAAGGTTCTAAACGACACCTTTGGAATTGAAAACGGACTTATGACTACTATTCACGCTTACACTAACGACCAGAATGTTGCTGATATGATTCACAGCGATATGCGCAGAGCAAGAGCTGCTGCGGCAAATATGATTCCGACTACTACCGGCGCTGCAAAAGCAATTGGTCAGGTTATTCCTGAACTGGTCGGCAAGTTGGATGGCTTTGCTGTTCGTGTACCGATTCCGGTAGGCAGTATTGTGGATTTGGTTGTCAATGTTAAGAAAGATGTTACGGTTGATGCAGTTAATGCAGCGATGAAAGCCGCCGCAGATGGCCCGATGAAAGGAATTTTGTCCTATTGTGATGAGCCGATTGTCAGCAGTGATATTGTTAATGATCCTGCTTCGAGTATTTTTGATTCACTCTGCACGATAGTTATCGGAAAAGCTGTTAAGATAGTCAGCTGGTATGATAATGAATGGGGCTATTCAAATCGTACTGTTGATATTATGGAAAAAATGGCAGCAATGTAAGAAGTGTGTAATGGGCAGTACTGTCATTGCGAGCGAGGCGTAGCCGAGCGTGGCAATCTCAGCCGTTACAATTTGGATTGCTTCGTTTCACTCGCAATGACTGAGAGATGATTAAATATATTAGGCGAAAAAATGGCAAAGAAAACTGTTGCTGATGTTGATGTAAAGAGTAAGCGTGTTTTGATGCGGTGTGATTTTAATGTACCGCTCGATGAAAATTGCAATATCA
>JAGLNB010000270.1 GCA_023139715.1 Planctomycetota bacterium
TAAATAATTCTATGAAACAGTTTGATATTCCAAAGCTGTCTTTTTTGCACTGGCAAAGCAGACTAAAAATTGATACTTTATGTGGCGTACATTTTATGATTTCTATAATCACAGTATTTTTTACTTTGTTATGAAAAAAATCGCTGAAAGAATAAAACAGGTAAAAGAAACTATTAGTGCTGCGTGTGCCAAAGTCGGCAGAGACCCCGCTAAAGTAAAACTGGTCATTGTAACCAAATCGGCCTCCATCGAAGACATAGAAAAGGTTATTAGGCTCGGCTACACTGAGCTTGGCGAAAGCAGGGTTCAGCAGCTTAAAAAAGTTTCCACTCAAATAGCTGATTTTATAGACAGCGATAAAAACAAATCGAAACTGCCGGAAAAAATTAACTGGAATATGATAGGCCATCTGCAGCGAAATAAAGTTCGCCAGGTTCTACCGACAATTTCACTAATACATTCAGTTGACACACTTCGCCTGGCAGAAGAGATAAACACCGCTGCGGCAAAATTGAATCTAAAGCCGAAAATACTTCTCCAGATCAACACTTCCAATGAGCCGCAAAAATACGGCGTTCCCGTGGGAGCCGCAATACATCTCGCGGAACAAATTGAAACGCTTCCGAACCTAACATTAAAAGGATTAATGGCGATGGCTCCGCTGACTCGCAATAAAGATGCTGTTCGAGCATGTTTTATTCGGGCAAGGGAATTATTTGTTGAGATGCAGGGCGAACGCGTAACAGGCACACAATTCCAGGAACTTAGTATGGGGATGAGCTCGGATTATGAAATTGCTGTTGAGGAGGGCTCAACAATCGTCCGCATCGGCTCAGCGATTTTTGCAAGCTAAATTCGCCCTACTTACTTAAAATCACCTGCCTTACGGATAGAGTCTAGCTTATTCCAGTATTTTTCGAGGGCTTTTGCACCTTTTGACGTAATTTTATAACTGGTGCTCGGCATTTTGCCTTTGAAAGTCTTACTGATTTTAACATAGCGAGTTAGTTCAAGTTTTTCAATATGGCGTGATAGATTGCCCCTTGTCAATTCAAGCGTTGAGAGCAGGAAATTAAAATCAGCTGACTCAATGCCGGACAAAATCATCATAATCCTCAATCGAGCCGGCTCATGAATAATCCGGTCAAGCCCCATCAGCCGACTCCTTTTTGTCAAGTCGCGAAACTTCTTTTAACTTTTTTAACGCATAGCGACTGTAAACATAACTGATTGCATAAGCCAAAAAGGCGTATCCAATTAGCGGAACAGGCATATTCAATATGCCCAAGTTTCCCGTAAAAAATATCGGTACACCTGCAAGTACCAATATCGCATGAATAGCATAAAGTATCGGCCAGAGCAGGACTAAAGGCCCGACCTTAGGCCGCAGCAGTAAAAAGTATTCAAAGACAAAAGCCGGAACGAAATATAGAGCCATGAGAGGCTGTTGATATTTGAATGCAATATAATCCATCATACATAAATGATTAACACCTAATATATAAATGAGACCTATCGCTCCGAGGATATAGTCTAACCCTCTCATTTTCTTCGTTATTTTCGGTGGCGGTATTGATGCGGTTCCTTCTTTGCCGTATATTCGTTGCTCTATCAGCTGGTCTATCAACCCACGATTTTT
>JAGLNB010000271.1 GCA_023139715.1 Planctomycetota bacterium
GAACGATTCCGTTTGTCAGCAAAGCCATCGGTATTCCGCTGGCAAAACTTGCAACAAAAGTTATGGCTGGAATGACTCTCGAAGAATTGGGCTTTGCCGAGCAGGCAATGCCGAAACATTTTTCAGTAAAGGAAGCTGTTTTTCCGTTCCTGAAATTTCCCGGAATAGATACGCTGCTTGGCCCTGAAATGCTCTCGACTGGTGAAGTGATGGGGATTTCTGATGATTTTGGAATTGCCTTTGCAAAATCACAAATCGCAGCCGGCAACAGTTTGCCAATGAGCGGAAATATACTTTTTAGCGTAAAGGACAGAGATAAGAAAAAAGCTGTTCGCCTGGCAGGTAAACTGCAGCAGATGGGATTTAAAATTACTGCGACAAAAGGCACGTGTCTCGAATTTATAAACAATGGAATACCATCTGAATTTGTACCAAAAATGAGTGAAGCTCGGCCAAATATCGTTGACCAAATGATAAATGGCGAAGTTGGCCTTATTATAAATACCACGGTTGGTGCTCAGTCGATTAAGGATTCGTTTCCAATAAGAAGGACGGCTCTTGATAAACAGATTCCTTACGTAACAACAATGAGAGGCGCTGCTGTGGTGGTAAAAGCGATAACAGCGATGAAAGAAAAAGAGATTGGCGTAAAGCCGATTCAGCATTATTACAGTTAGGAGTGGATTTGTAAGTGAAAGCGATTTTACTACTTGAAGATGGAACGGTTTTTCAGGGCAATTCTTTTGGCGCAAAAGGCCAAAAGTGCGGGGAAGTTGTCTTTAATACCAGTATGAGCGGCTATCAGGAAATTCTAACCGACCCATCTTACAGCGAGCAGATAATAACTATGACGTATCCGCTGATTGGCAATTACGGCACGAGCAGCGAAGATTGCGAATCAGACAGGGTTTTTGCAAGCGGTTTTATCGTTAAGGAAAACTGCGAAATTCCAAGCAACTGGCGAAATAAAAAAACGCTTAGCGATTATCTCAAAGCAAATAATGTGGTTGGCCTCGAGGGAATTGATACGAGAAAACTCGTCAAACATATCCGCACCGAAGGAGCTATGAAGGGCATTATTTCTTCGGATGAATTAAGTGTTGATGTTCTCAAAAAACAATTGGAAAAGTATCCCGGCCTTGTCGGAAGAGATATAGTTAAAGATGTTACAATAAAAAAATCTTACAACTGGACGCAGGGCGTAGTTGATGTGTTGACCGGCAAAGAGAAAAAGCCGAAATCAAAATACAAAGTGGTTGCCTATGATTTTGGAATTAAACAAAATATTTTGAGAATGCTGTATTCAGCTGGTTGCGATGTTTTCGTTGTGCCGGCTGATACATCTGCACAGGAAGTTCTAAAGCAAAAGCCGGATGGTGTTTTTCTAAGCAACGGCCCCGGAGATCCGGCAGCTGTCAGTTATGCCATTGAAAATGTGAAAGAATTGCTTGGTAAGGTTCCGGTTTTTGGGATTTGCCTTGGCCATCAGATTTTTGCACTGGCTCTTGGCGGAAAAACTTACAAATTGAAATTCGGCCACAGAGGAGCGAATCATCCGGTCAAAAATCTCAAGACCGAAAAAATAGAAATCACCAGTCAGAATCACGGCTTTTGCGTTGATGTTGATTCACTTGACAAAAACAATGTTGAATTTACGCATTGGAATTTGAATGATAATACTGTCGAGGGG
>JAGLNB010000272.1 GCA_023139715.1 Planctomycetota bacterium
TTGTTTCTGTAGTAGTTGTTAGTACTGCTTCTTCATTATTGTACGAGTAGATAAAAGTTCCCTCTCCTACATAATCTTCAGCATATTCTTTTCCGCTGGTATGAACCCATCTTTCTGCATTGGCCAGTTGATTTATTACCACATTGTGATTACCTTCATAAGAATTGTATGATGCCTCGGCGGTCAAAATATCGGTGTCACTTGAAGTGGTATTAAAAGCGCGCAGTTCACTGGAATCAGAAAGAGCTGAAACAGTATCCCTCAAAGTACTGACTTTTGTTTGCAGCGTACTTAGAGCATCCTTCTTTTCTTCCTGCTGGGCTTGACGTGCCTCGTACATCTGTAGCGTACGGCGTTCGACTGCTATTAACTGGCTTATCAGTAAGCCGCTATCAATGCCCGAAAGAAGCCCACCAAGCTGTATACTTGACATTTCAATTCCCTTTATTTACACACAATGCGCATATGCACACTTAATATCGCTAAAAAAGCTTTTTACTTAACTTTTTATCTTAAATATTGGCTATTTTATCTAATTTAGCTATTCTGTCTAAGCCGACTGGCAAATCTCTTGCTCTGCCATTTCCACGCATTTATCGCCGGCACAAGTTAGCGTCTCATCAAAATAGCCGATTTTATCGTGAAATGATTTTCTCCACATCGGCTGCGACCCCGTACAACAACCGAACAATAACCGCTCATGGCTATATTCCGGCTGTTTCATCACATCAGTACCACAATTGTTTTCAAAAGTATCGTTTGGCGTTTTCGTGCGAATCTGGTCGCCATAGACTAATCCAACCTCACAATTGGCCAGCAATTCATTAGCCATTATTTCGAGAGCGTTTTTACTATGGCGGTCATCGGTATTTGCATTGGTGATGAATTTTCCTTTTGCGATTTTAACTGCTCTATTCCACGCAGAGTAAATCCCTTCGCGTTGGTCGGTTTTGATGTAAACTATATTTTTGTATTTCTGCTGAAATTCTTTAACGATTTTTTCCTCGTTTTGCTCTAAGCCGCTGTTTACAATAATGATTTCGAGTTTATCTGCAATCGTCTGATTTTCCAAATCTTCGAGACAACCGCGAATAAACTTTTCAGCATTATATGTTGAAACTATAGCCGACACAAGATACGCTTCATCGCCATCATCAGTTTTAGCTGTTTTGTTTATGCGCAATTTTGCAAGAGAATCCAATATTTTTTTATCATCAGGATACTTTTGCAGATAGCAATTATATAAAGTTTTTGCTTCCTGGATTTTATTGTGTTCAGATAAAATTTTCCCACAATTTAGAACCGTGTTTCTGTCGTAGGGATTAACTTTAAGCGCTTTTGTGAAATGCTTGATGGCCTCGGCAAATTTTCCTTTTTGCGAACACAATTTGCCTTGCCAGTTTTGATAGGTCTGCTGCGGAATTTCTCCAACAGGTATAATTTCAACACTATCTGTATCCAGCATTCCATCAAATGCCTGCCACAACGGCTGATTTTGCTGCGGCTGCCAAAGCGAGTTACCCTGAACAAATATTCTTGGCCTATCAGACTTTCGCTGCAATGTCTGCCTTATCGCACAATCGACAACTTTCGGCTCAATCCCATTTACGCAATGAGCTTTTTGGTATTTACACTTCCAGTTACCTCCAAAGCAATCCAAAGGCAGACATACAATTGAAGTCAAATTTGAATATGGTATAAATCTCCCGAAATGCCCACCTCCAAGCAGTGCTACATTTTCGGTTCCAACCACGCAAGCTATATGAACACCAGCCGAATCAGCACCAAGATACAAACGGCACTTTTTTATAATCTCAGCCATTTGGCATATGGTCGTTTTACCCGTCAAGTCTTTGCAGTTATCGGGAAAATTTCCGCAAATTTCAGCTGCATATTCTTTCGCATCATTGCCGCCCAGTATTAAAAAATTAAATTCCCTGAAATTCTGCAATACAGTTTTATAGTTGTCATAAAATTTATGACAATGCTGCGCAGCTGGAAATAATGCTATCGTTTTTTCTGGTTCAAGCCCATTTGTTTCGAAGAATTCTTCTGCAAATTTTTCGTCTTCTCTCGTCGTCCATACTACTGGCTTTAGCGATTTAGCATCAATATTAAAACCTGCCAAAAAATCCTTATGCCTTAAAAGTTCTGTTTTATTCTCACCCTCACTTGGCAGCAGTTTAGTATAAAATTGGTCGTGCTTGTTCTTTATTTCAGCCGATATATTGCTAAGGTCACCCTCTAAAGCGATTAGCTCTTTTGCCTGACTGGCGATTGTAAAAATATCAGTAAGCGGCTCACGGGAGAAAACAGAATTCATCGCTATATCCGGCTTAAATGCTCTTAGCTGACCTACAATTTCATTTCTATAAGATTCATTTTCTACTGCCTGTTTTCTGTTGAAAGTTATAATATCATTCACATACGGACAATGCTGATACAACTGGGCAATATGCTCCTGACAGACAACTGTTATTTCAGGATTTCCATATTTTTCATAAATATGTGGCAAAATTGACGAGGCTAAAACATTGTCACCGATAGAATCTGTGCGAACAAACAGAATCCTTTTTTTGGAACTATCTGAAATTGGTTTACTTTGAGTTTTTGGCGAAGTTTTACCTGCGAGCATAAATCTTTTTACGATTTCCTTTTGCTTTTCAAATTCCAAATCCATAGCAAACGGTTCTGCTTTTATGTCCGAAGCTGCCCAGTTGGCTATTTCATCGAGATTTAGTTCCGATGGCTTTGAAATTCTTGCTCCGCTTAGTTTTACTGCCTCCTGCCTTGAATCATAGCCAACACTCCAAACGTCAGCATCATTTCCTCTTGCAATTATTGCCCCATGAACGCGATTACCAAAATATTTACCACAGCAGCCATAATAATCCAAAAGTTCATAAGGATTTCCATTATAGGATATGATTTTTTCCCATCCGCAATTTTGGGCGAACTGAATTTCCTTCTGATTGTGGGCTACGCAAGTAAAGTCATTTTGCTGCAGAATTTTTGATATTTCATATTTCTTTTTATTCCAGATAGCTGCTTCCTGTGAGCCAAAAACCGCATAGTGACTGCCCTGCGGCATTATATTTGCCAGTTTTAATTCGTGTGATTTTTTATAATCAATAACACTGAAAACAGCTGGACAAATCATATAGGGAATTGATTTATTCGTAACTTTCGAAACCACATGGTCTCTTGCTGTAACACAATAGCTTCTGTTTAGAATATCCTGTGCAGATTTAGCCAATTGCTCTTTATAGGTTATGGTTTCCAGTTCTTTTCCCCACGGAAAAAAGCTGCCGGCTCCGAGAACCATAAAATCGCTTCTTCTCTCGGACGGCCAGCCAAACATCAAATCTTTCCACCAGAATATTTTGCAATTCTGCTCTTCCGCCAAAGACCAGAAAACCGGCATTCCACACCATATGCACTTATCAAATTCTAAAGGTATTTTATATTTCGATGGCTCTTCTTTATCTAAAAGGACGCATTCATTATCAGGGTCGATTTCATTGATAATTTTTTGAATACCGATACGAATCCATTCATCTCCTGGATTTTTTCCGATAGTTGTGATTAGCAGCCACTTCATTTTATCTAAATTTTACCTTTACGTTTTCCTGGATTTCCAATCAGGCATTATCCTTATAAGCACCTATAGTTTTTCTAACTCTACGAATTTCGCTTAGCTGCTCGGCGGCACCAGCTTTTTGAGCCGTCACAGCCAAACACAAATCACCGTATAACTTTTGCAGTTTTTCTTTTTTGTTTTTAAATTTTACTGAATCCAGGATACGAGTTTGGGAAATTTTTTTCACAATACTATCGGCTTGCTTACCTAATTGTTCAACTTCACTAATGCTGCCCTGTTGAGCCTGTTGATTTTGCTTTTTCAAAAGGTTTGCCAATTCATCCAGCAACTGCGTTTGTTCGGCTGTTCCCGCCATCAAACTTCCGCTGCTTTCTGTTGTTTTTTCTTTGTTAAACTGTGCTCGACCTCTTCAAGCAGATTGGCGGCATCTTTATGATTTTCCTCAAGAGCAAGAACATTCAAAAGCGTATCTCTCGATTGTTCCAGTTCGCCGTCTTTCATATATAACGCAGCCAGCGTAAACATAACCGACGTATCTGCCGGATGCATATCAAGATACAATTTAAGATAGTGAATAACCTTTTCGAATGAACCCATCTCGCAGGATGACTGGAAAAGCCCCAAAAGAGCTGTGAGATTGTCTGTATCCAATTCAAGACATTTCAGATACATATCAAATGCTCTCTGATAATCTTTTTTCTGCTGAGCAACCATCCCCAGGCCGGCATATGCCTTGGCACAATTTCTGTCCAGTCGACACGCCACCTTAAAAGATATTTCAGCGTCATCGATAAGATTTTTCTGTAATGCAATTACTCCGATACCAACATAAGGTGTTGGGTCATCAGGAGACAGGACGGCTGCTTTATCATAACACTTCTGAGCTTTGTCGTAATCGGCAACCGAACAATAACAATCACCAAGTTCCTGCAAAACTTCATTGTGTTGTGTTGCATTGTTTTTTTCGATGCTGTTTTCTTTTGCTACGTCCATATCGATTATTTCCCTTCGAGTATTTGTTCTGCTTGTTTGAGCAGTTCGATAGCCGGATTAAATTCTTTCTCTTCTCTTTTGACTTTCGCTTCAAATAAAAGTGTATTTACTGTTGGTGCTGACTGATTAATTTCACTGCTTATTTGAGCAGCATTTTTACGGTCGCCGGCCTTAAAAAATGACTCTGCGGCCATTTTTTTCATCCACAATTCATTTCTATGATTTTCAGCAATATATTCAAATATTTTAGCTGCCCTGAGCCAGTTGCCATCTTTTTGCGCCGACTGGCCGTGCTGAAGTAATTGGTCGAACTGGAAAGGAAGCTCTTCAAAAGTCGGCTCCCTCAGCGTAATTCCAGCTGTCTCTATGGACTGCCATAACGACAGATGTGGAAAGCTTTTACGTGCAAGCAGCAAATCTTCTTTTGTCAATACCATCGCGCACAACTCATCTGTTGCGTTTTTCAATCTGAATGCTTCTTTTTCAGCGGAACTGTTCATTAAAGCATAAAGTGATTCTTCTACCCAGCCGTGCTCGATGGGAAAACCATCTGGAACTACCGCAATATATTTTCCTTCACATCTCGCCAAAGCCGCATCCACTTGTTCGGTTTGGGTGGCAAACTGTCCAACAAAAACAGGAACAATATTGGGCATCTCAGTATTGAGCCGGTTGAAATTATCCTGCGAGATTGGCATATAAAATTTGTACGGATAAAAAGTTTCTCGCCATATTGAGCCAATAGTTACACCGGTTTCTTTGTTCAGTTTTTCAGCGGTAAAAATGATAGACATATCATCGATTTTTGGCCATGGCTTGGCAGGCCTTGTCGTTCGTATTGTCATAACATTTCTAAGATATTCACGTTTATCTTTACGACGCTGAACAGATATTCTATCTGAATCGCCCACGGGACTATAAAATTCACCGGTGATTTTGCAAACGTGACAAAAGTCTGTAAAGAAAACCAATCTGCGTGTCATATCCCAATCGATTAGAACATTGAGATTTTCATTATAGAGACCGGTCTTTTCAAGCAAATCCGTTCTGTGCATCAAACTGACGTGCAGAGAATGATTAAAATACA
>JAGLNB010000273.1 GCA_023139715.1 Planctomycetota bacterium
GGCATCAAAGCTCTTCACCAAACTTATAACCTGCAAAAAAGCTCTTTCGACACAGCGGCAATAACCACCCTCTCTCCAAAGAGGAATGACCAAGCGGTTATGTGAATCTAAAAACTACATCAATCCACGCTCCTAAGTCTACCAGATTAACTATGCTTTAGTCAAGGAAAATCTTATCGGAAGTTGGCAAATTTCCAAAAAACCAAAGAAAAGCGACCTAAGCCCTTGCCCTACAAATACTTACAACTCCCAACGCAGTCAGATTGTCCCAAAACATTACTTAACATTTATTTTAACATTTTCGGTTATCGGACGTGATTTTGCCAAAAAAATAGTCCTCTGAAAAACCTTAGATTACTTCGTCGCTTCGCTCCTCGTAATGACAGGATGGGCGATTTCAATGTCATTGCGAGGCCTAAACGGCCTCTGGTTTAGGGTGCGGCAATCTCAAACTTTCAGAAAACAAATTTTTCAGAAAACTCAAAACACTATATTTTGGACTATTTAAGCAGAAATTCACCCAAAATTCGTCTGCCTTGGGCGTTAATATATGTTGCCTGAAGTACATATTCCTGCTCGTTTTGCGGCTCAAAATCGAATTTGAATTCGTATGCCCTGAGGAAATCCCGCCAGTGCTGATTGTTTCTAACTGCATTATTCAAATCCACATCCGGCCAAATAACCACTCTTTTGCCTTTTGATTCCGCTGACAGCTGGACATATTCATATAATTCAAATCTGAATATTCCGGGAGATTTTATCTGGCAGCCAAATCCATCATACAAGCTAACGTAGATATTTATTTTCGTTCTTTCCGAGCTTTCTACATTTGTTGCGGCAAATTCAGTCAGCGGCATAATGCAAACTTTCACCGGCATATAACCTGAACAAATAGTTTTTTCAGAGCTGCTATTATCGCTAACAATTGGCGGCTTCGGCTTTTTGGAAGACGTTTGGCAGCCGCTGGCAATAATGCAAAGCAGAAACACAAAAAGCGTCAGGCATTTTCTTTCTGTATAATATTTTACGCCTGGCGTTTTCATTCTTAATTCTAAATTCTTAATTCTAAATTTCATTTACAGATCTTCGCTCAGCAGATGT
>JAGLNB010000274.1 GCA_023139715.1 Planctomycetota bacterium
GATGGCTTGACGGGCTCAGCGGCGCAAAAAATACTCGACGATTGCTCAATAACGGTTGATATGATTGGATTGCCATACGATAAAAATTCGGCCAAGCTAAATAGTGGAATCCGAATTGGTACGCCGATTGTTACAAAGCAGGGGATGACAAAAAATGATATGGCGACCATTGCCCAAATGCTTGATGAGGTTCTAAAAAAAGCAAAAGTAATAAGCGATACAAATTGCGAAATAGATGAGCCGTTCAGGCAGCTGATGTGTGGAAAAATAGCAGATTTCTGCAGCCGCTTCAACAATTCCAGCAGTTGTAACGCTATATGATGTGCCGGTTGCCGGATGAGTTGAAAAGTGGGAAATCCTTGATTTTAGGGCATTTTTTGGCTACAATGAAGGTTTGGGTATCGAAATTATATAATGCCATAATTGGTGGCAAAAATTGATTTTGGGAGATGGGAATATGAGTTGTCGCCGACTGATTTTAATGGTTATGCTGATTAGCTGTGTTCTAATTTCGCAAACAGATGCGGCTGGAGCAGCAAAGCAGGATATAAAATTATCCGACAAAGAAAAATCGCAGGCAGATGAGAAGGTCGTTGTTTCAGGAGCGAAAATTAAATTTGAAAATCTTAGCCATAATTTTGGGCAGGTCTCTCCGGGATCGGCTAACACCTGCGAATTCAAATTTACAAATACAGGAAAAAAGAAATTGAAAATCACAAAAGTGCATGCTCCCTGTGGGTGCACAGCGCCGGAATTAAAAAAGAAAAAATATGACCCAGGCGAATCCGGCACAATAAAAATTACATTCAAAGTGCCAAAGCGTCAGGGCAGTACAACCAAACGTATTTATATACACAGTAATGATAAGCAAATGCCGAAAACTACCCTGACTGTAAAAGCGAGAGTAGTAATGAAAGTCAGCTTCGAGCCGGAAAAGATTGACCTTTCATTCAAAGAAGAAAATGCCGGCTGTCCGAAAATAAAAATCAAGGCAGTAGATAAACAGCCGTTTGCAATAACGAAATATAACTCAACACCCAACTGCATAATTATCGATGTAAATTCCGCTCAAAAAGCAACAGAATTTATCTTTGAGCCGAAAATCGATATGGAAGAGCTCAAAGAGAGTCCGCGAGGACGAATCGAGTTCAAACTTACCCATCCGGAATGCGAACATATTAGTATCCCATTTGTGGCACTGGCAAAATTCAAAATCGACCCGGCAACAATAATACTATTTAAGGTCAAGCCAAAAGAAAAAGTGCAAAGAGAAATATGGGTACTGAACAACTACGAAGATGATTTTGAAATTGAATCAACATCGTCGAAAAATGGTTCCATAAAAGTACTCAGCAAAGAAAAAGTCGATAGCAGGTGTCAATTGCAGCTTGAAATTACAGCTCCGGCACAGGATGGCGAAAAAAGATTTTTTAAAGATACACTCTATATGAATTTAAAAGGCGGCGAAAAACTTAAAATCGATTGCCGCGGCTTCTACGATAAAAAATAAAACGAACAGTTAGGAATCATGGAAAGCAATTGCTAATGATTTGGCGTGGTAAAAAAAGAGCTATATCTGGTTTGCTCGGAGTTGTATTGGTTTTGCTTTCTGTTGTTTTTGCAAATTCTGCTTTTGCCGAAGATGATGTCGAAATCTGGTACTTCTATGAGCAGGGATGCTCGGATTGTGTAAAACTTGAAGAGTTTCTCGAAAATGTAGTCGAACTGGATTACCCCATCACTGTTAAAAGATACGATGTTCACATTCCCCAAAACGCAAACCTTATGCTGGATATGGCTGATGCCTACGGCTCGCAGGAAATCCTAAAGGAAGGCACACCAGCTGTTTTTATCGCTGATTTTGCATTTCAGGGGGCCGGCGACGAAACAATAAAGGCAATAGAAAAAATAATTCAGCACTTGAA
>JAGLNB010000275.1 GCA_023139715.1 Planctomycetota bacterium
AGTTGTCATCGGTTCCGGCTGGATGTTGCCGGATTTGGTAAAATATATTTCAGCGGTAATTCTTTTGATAATTCTTGCAGCTGGAATTTTGCGAAAAAAGAAACATTAACAATAAAAAAAGCGCTAATAATTATCAGGTATTTGTAGTTAACGGATTATTTTTGGATTTGCAAATCGGCCAAAGCTTTGCAATTTGTTATTGCCTTTGAGAGGGCCGGCGTTATGGCAGAGAGATTATTTAAATCCTCTTTGGTAAAATTATTTTCGCCGAGATGATACAAAAGCATAAAGCCAATCGAAGTTCCCTGCCTGCCGAGTGGAATTGTTGCTGCTGAAATTTTGCCAAGAGCTGATGGATTTGCCTGTAGGCCGAACTCAAAAAGATTTTCAATAGAGCAGATTTTGTTTGCCTTACAAATGCTTTCAACCACTTCGTTTGTAAAACAATTTTCCAGCTGCTGGTCCTGCATCGTAATTGGCTGGTCGCTTTGGGATAAATGCAGTTCAAAACTGTTTGTCTTTCGAATAAAAAAAGAAACGTTTGCATCTTCAAATTCATTTTGAACGAATTTTCCAGCTGCATAAAGAAGATTATCCAGCTTGGCTATTGCAACTATTGACTCGCAAAAATCGGCTTTGAAACTTATTGTGTTCAGTTTGCCAATAAAGTTTCGCTGTGCCGTAATAAAATCGTTGCAGAGTATATCGATTTTCTTTGCCTGTTTTTTGCGTTTTTTATTTACATTCTTTACAAGCAGCAGCAGTTTTTTTCGTCGATTTTTTATTTTATTATCAGTCACGATAGCTCTCGGTTATTTCTAAAATTCTGACTATTAAATTTCCATAGTTCGCTGATTCTGGTTTCGGCGTAAAAAAGCGGCCGCTTTAGGCGTAAAACTGTAGAAAAGCAATGCTCTTTTGTAGCCCTATAAAGAATTGATTATCAGCTTAAAGCTGACAGAATTACTTGGAATTTATGTCTTTGAAAGTTGGTTTATTTGTGGTTTTCGGACTTATTTTAGTAGGGTGTAGCATAAGTAAGGAGTAAAAAAACAAGAATTGCGATTTGTGAGATATGTTTCACCCATTCGATAAACTCAGGGCAGGCAAGATATGCATTATTCGTGGGGCA
>JAGLNB010000276.1 GCA_023139715.1 Planctomycetota bacterium
TATAATGCCATTGGGCGAGGAAAAAGTGTCAGCTATTTCAGGCAGCAGTCAAAATAATCAGAAAGAAACGTAAATAAATTCTTTATAAAAATTTTAAGGAGATTAACCTTGCTTTTTACTGTAAGCGGCAAACACATCGAAATAACCGAAGCTCTAAAGCAGTATGCCGAAGAGAAAACATCAAAGTTGCCAAAATACTATAGCAGTGTAAATCAGGTTGAAGTGATTATAGATGGCAGCTTGAAAGGCACTGCTCAGGTAGAAATAATAGCAAGAGCTGAGCACAGCAAGATTTTTATCGCAAATGAAAGCGGAAAAGATGCTTATCAATGTATTGATACAGCTGTGCATAAACTCGAACGACAGATTACAAAAGAGAAAACAAAAGAGCGTGATGCTCATAAACATACGGGTGATACAGAAATTAAATAATTTATTGTCCTGACTGATTTGCATATTTTCTTACAACAGATTTTTGCTTTGAGAGCAAAGCAAAAATATTTTTTGGGAGATGAAATGAAGTTTGTAGATTTCGTTTGTTTTGAAGCAACTGTTCCAGAATTACAGGCAACTGACCGTGATGGAGTAATAAGCGAATTGATGCAGTCGCTCGATAAAGCCGGACGGCTCGGCAAAGGTGATTGCGCAAAAATCACCAATGCTGTAATAAAACGGGAAAAAGAGGCCAGTACGGGAATGGGCAAGGGAATAGCCGTACCTCACGTTAAGCATGCAGCTGTGAAAAAAGCTGTTGCTGTGATTGGCAAAAGCAGTGCAGGAATAGATTTCTTTGCGCTCGACAAACAGCCGGTTTATTCAGTGATACTTTTAATAAGCCCGGCGAAAAATCCTGACGAGCATTTGCAGGCCATGGAAAATGTTTTCAGGCATCTTCAGCAGGAAAAATTTCTCAAATTTCTCAGACAATCCAGTACCTTGGAACAAATTAAAGACCTCCTGACAGAAGCTGATGAAAATCCGTCTTTGTAACTATGAATAATTTTGCCCCTACAAAATGAAAACACCCACATTAAAAATGCCAGCTGAGAAAAAAGATTTGGAAAAAAAGATTTGCGAAACAGAAGTTGTGATAAAAAATGCGGATGGACTTCATATGCGTCCGGCAATGCAGTTTGTCGATGTTGCCAGCCAGTTTGAATGTGATGTTACTGTTAGTAATATCGAAAACGATGTTGATGGCAAAAGTATTATGCAAATGAGTATGCTCGCTGCAACTTGCGGCACTAAACTGAAAATTAAAACCGATGGAAAAAATGCCAGCGAGGCAATAGAGGCCTTAAAAGAGCTGGTTGAAATAAAAATGTTCGATGAGGCACCGCCGGAAGAATAAAAAATAATTATTGCTTAATTTTTTAATAATATACTGTTCACGATTGTATTTTCCCGTTTGTACGCGGGTAAGTAACTTAAAAATAAGTAGTTATGGTTTTATTCGCGGACATTTACTACCCTGAAGGGTATAAATTATGGAAATTAAAAAAGGAATATCTGCTTCACCGGGAATTTGTATTGCCAAATCGGTCATTATCGATTCCGAAGATTATCGTATCCCCCGGCGGTTGGTCGAGCCGACGCAGCAGCCAGCTGAAATCCAACGAATGAAAACTGCTTTCGATAAAGCGGTCAAGCAATTAAGCAAACTGCAATCCGGGCAGGAAACAAAAGAGCAGCGAAAAATAAAAGATATTTTTGCAGTTCACTTGCGTTTTTTGCGGGACAGAAGCTTAATAAAAAAAATAGCAGATATGGTACGCAGTGAATCTGTAACAGCTGAGTATGCAGTTTCAACTACGCTAAGAGAAATTGCGTCGCAGTTTATAAAAGTAAAAGACCACTACATAAGTGAGCGCGCAGCGGACATTTATGATATCGAGAGAAGACTTCTAAAACAGTTGCTCGGCAATAAACGCGAAAATGTTGAACATCTCGAAGAAGAAGTTGCAATTGTTGCGAAAGAATTAAGTCCTACGCAGACAGCTGGATTCAATAAAAAATTTGTCAAAGGACTTGCAACAGATACTGGTGGGCGAACGAGCCATACAGCAATAGTTGCTCGCTCTTTGGGAATACCTGCAGTTGTAGCTCTTGAGGATTTCACCGACAGCGTCAACGGAGGCGACCTCGTCATTATCGATGGCAACAGAGGGATTGTAATTGTAAATCCCGATGAGCATACCATAAAACAATACGAAGAGTATTCCTTAGAATTTCACGAGTTTGAGCATAAACTTGATGCGATACGTGAAAAGCCGGCCATCACCAGAGATAATGTAAGAATAACATTACTCGGTAATATCGAATTTTCCGGCGAGGCAAAATTGGTTCTGGAAAAGGGCGGTGAAGGAATAGGATTATACCGAACTGAGTTTCTCTATTTAAACAGTCCGACAGAACCTACCGAAGAAGAACATTATAAGGCCTATTCTGAGACTATCAAGGTCTTTAAGGATAAGCCGGTTACTATAAGAACTGTCGATCTTGGAGCAGATAAATATACCCAGAGTAAGCGTTTTGCTCCAGAGCCGAATCCGTTTCTTGGGCTTCGCTCAATAAGGTTCTGTCTGCAGAATATAGATATTTTCAAAATGCAGCTGCGTGCAATACTTCGAGCTTCAGCTCTCGGTAAAGTGAAAGTAATGTTTCCGCTGATTACGAATCTGCAGGAATTGATGCAGGCAAGAATGATTTTGCACGACGTTATGGAAGACCTTGACGATGAATCCATTAAGTACGACAGAAATATCGAAATAGGAATTATGATAGAAACGCCGGCGGCAGCTCTGACTGCTTCGACGCTGGCAAGAGATGTTGATTTTTTCAGTATCGGCACAAATGACTTAACGCAGTATACGCTTGCTGTTGATAGAGGCAATGAATTGGTTTCCACACTGTATTCTTCGGTTGACCCGGCTGTGCTGCGATTAATAAGAACTGTTTTGCAGGACGCACACAAGGCACAGATAGATATAAGTATTTGTGGCGAAATGGCTTCTGAAGCTGAATACATTATGCTGCTGCTTGGAATGGGTGTTAGAACAATTTCAATCGCTCCGCCGATGCTGCCCGAATTAAAACAAATTATTCGTTCGGTTACTATCGAAGAATGTAACCAAATAGCAAGAAAAATACTGGGAATGAATTCCGAAAGGCAGATTTCAAATTATTTGCGAAATGCCACGAGAAAAATTTTACCAGAGGCCTTTTAGCAGGGCTACAAAATACGTCGTAACAAAACAGGGAGGTAAAATTAGTGCTGATTAGGTTCAGGGTTCATGGCAACTTTAGGTTTTTGTCACATTCCGAAACAATAAGCGTTTTTCAGCGGGCTTGCGTTCGAGCCGGCATAAAAATCAAACACAGTCATGGCTTCAATCCGCATCCGAAAATGTCTTTTGTGCTTCCGAGAAGTGTCGGAGTCGAATCGGATGATGAATTGCTCTACATTGAAATTGTTTGCCCAGCGGATAAATTGGCCAATTGCCAATCCCTGTCACAAATCAAAAATACGCTTTCACGCCAGCTGCCCGATGGTTGTGAATTATTTGAGGTTTCAGCTGCAGAAAAAAAAGACAGGCCCCAAGCAACGATGGCAACGTACTTATTTGCTGTAAAAGAGCAGTATTTCAGCGAGGAACTGAAGAATAGAGCAAAATGTC
>JAGLNB010000277.1 GCA_023139715.1 Planctomycetota bacterium
AACAAATCCGGATTGAACGGCGAAATAGCCATACCCGGCTCAAAATCACATACGATTCGAGCTATCGCAATCGCTTCTCTCGCTGACGGCGAAAGCATCATCCGAAATCCGCTAATATCAAGTGATACAAAAAGTGCAGTTAATTGCTACAGACAATTGGGAGCAAAAATCGATACCGGAAATCCAAAAAGCTGGAAAGTACTCGGAACCGGCTGGGAAATTAAAATTCCAAAAGAGTTCATCGATGTTGGCAATTCAGGAACGACGCTTAGAATTGCGATGGGTTCAGCAGCTCTTGCCGAGCAAGGCAGCGAAATCACATTGACCGGAGATGAGCAAATCAAAACTCGTCCTATTGAACCGCTTATCAAATCACTAAATGATTTGGGAGCAAAATGCGAAAGCATAAATAACAACGGCAAAGCACCCATAAAAATAACCGGCCAAATCACCGGCGGAAAAACTTCTATCGCTGCATTCACCAGCCAATATCTTTCAAGTTTGCTTATGTGTGCGCCGCTTGCAAAAAAAAATACCGAAATAAATGTTACCCTGCTGAACGAACCCGGCTATGTTCAAATGACGCTCGACTGGCTCGACAAACAGCAGATAAAATATAAAAACAAAAATTTCAAAAAGTTCAAAATCAAAGGCCGTCAAAGCTACCGGCCATTTGACGAATCCATTCCAGCTGATTTTTCCAGCGCAACATTTTTCCTCTGCGCAGCTGCCCTGTTCGCAGACGATAAAGTGCTTTTGACAGGTCTTGATTTTTCAGACAGTCAGCCGGATAAGGCAGTCGTAAATTACCTGAAAAAAATGGGTGCGGACATAAGTGTCGGTCGAGACGGCGTAACTATTAAAGCTGCAAAACTAAAGGGTGCGAAAATAGATATGAATAAAACCCCCGACGCACTGCCGGCTATGGCTGTGGCGGCTTGCTTTGCCGAGGGGACAACGCAACTTGTAAATGTGGCCCAGGCAAGAAACAAGGAAACCGACAGAATAAAAGCGATGGCAACTGAGCTAAAAAAATTAAATGTAAATGTTGAAGAATTGCCGGATGGCCTTATAATAGAACACGGTCAGTTGGAGCAGTTGGAATCAGCCAAATTGCACGGCTGGGCTGACCATCGAATCGTAATGGCACTGGCAATGGCTGGATTAGCAATAAAAGGTCAAACCAGTATTGATACTGCCGAGGCAATTGATGTTACTTTTCCCGACTACGTGGAACTAATGGCAAGTCTCGGCGCAGAAATGGAACTGAAATGATAGGAGAAAATATATGATTGGCTGCCACATAGGACGTATATTTCAGGTAACAGTTGCAGGCGGTTCGTATCAGGACGGCTTGACAGCTGTCGTACACGGCAATCCGCCCGGAATGGAAATAACCGAGCAGGAAATTTACGGCGACCTGCTGCTAAGAAAACCTGGAGCAGATGAATTGAGTAGTCCGCGAAAAGAGCCGGACCTGCCAATTATTTATTCAGGACTCAACGCAGCCGACACCGTTGAAGGTGCTGGAAATAAAAACCACACCAACGGAACGCCGCTGACAATTTTGATTCCGAATCTCGACAGGCATTTCATCCACATAAAACAATATCAGGATACAAATCGTACGCCTCGTCCGGGCCATGCATCGTTTGCCTCGTTTGCAAAATACGGGCCGGATGATGATGCAATCGGAGCTGGACTATTCAGCGGAAGATATACTTCCACAATCGTAGCCGGCGGATATGTGGCAAAAAGAGTGCTCGAAAAATGCGGAATAAAAGTCTTCTCATACATAAAAGAAGCGGCTTCAGTAAAATGTC
>JAGLNB010000278.1 GCA_023139715.1 Planctomycetota bacterium
TAAAGCCCTTAAGCAGGCCAGTTCCGAAAGAATAAAAGCCGGAAAATTTATTTAAAATAACAGGGTTAAAATCAAAAGCTATCCGCACTTTTTAATTGCCTTTTCTACCTCAAGATTCTAACAGTATCAATTAAATTTGACCACAGTGCTATTCTGACTCAACACTTATCAACTGCGTCTCGTACAAACTTTGATATAATGAACAGGTTTTAATAAGTTCAGCATGTTTGCCTTGTGCAACTATTCGCCCACTATCCATCACAACTATTACATCAGCTGATATTACCGTGCTGAATCTGTGCGCAATTAAAAAGCAGGTTCTGTCATGTATTAATTCTGACACAGCTTTATGAATTTTTGCTTCGCTATTAGCATCTACCTGGCTGGTTGCCTCATCAAATATTAAAATTGATGGGTTTTTTAAAATAGCCCTTGCAATAACTATTCGCTGCAACTGGCCACCACTAAATCCCGAATCATTCTCTCCTATCATCGATGAATAACCATCTGGGAGGGGTTCTATAAACTCATGAGCAAAGGAACGTTTGGCTGCATCAACAATTTCGGCTAAGGTTGCATTTTTCTTTCCGTAACCTATATTAGCTGCCACCGTATCATTAAAAGTAGCCACCTTTTGTGTAACCAGTCCCATCTGACCTCTTAAGCTTTCCAACGTTGCATCTCGCACATCCTGACCATCAATTAAGATAGCTCCACTATCAACATCGTAGAATCTTGGAAGCAGATTTACCAGTGTAGTTTTACCTGAGCCATTGGGACCAACTACTGCTACTGTATGACCCGCTTCAACAGTAAGATTGATTCCTTTCAAAACCGGCTCATCGCTACCCGGATATGTAAAAACAACATTACGAAATTCTATTTTGTTTTTAAGAGGCATAAGCTCAACAGCATTTGGCTTTTCAACTTCGCACGGCTCATCCATCACCGCAAAAACTCTTTCCGAAGCCGCATTGGCACTTTGCACTTTATTCCAGACATCACTGGTTTTCCGAACGGATTCGGCTGTCGTGCCAAGCAAAATCAAAAGACCAAAAAATGTACTTGACTCCATATTTGAATTCGTAACCCAGTGAACACCAACTAACAACGCAGCAGAACCAGCCAGCATACCAAGAACTTCCATTATAGGCCCTGTACTTGAACCAATCTTTGCTATGCGAAGTGTGTGGCGTAATAATTTACGATTTATCTGTTTATAGGATTCGCTTTCATGGCTCTGGCGGTTATACACTTTCACCACATCCAGGGCAGAAATCACATCCTGCATTCTACCAAGAATAAGTGCGTTACTTTTAAGAGAACGCGTTGTAAACTTTTTTATTCTTTTGCCAAGCACAATTCCCAGCCCAAGAGTTAGTGGTGCACCGCACAAAAATATCAGTGTCAATTTCCAGCTGAGCATCATAGCAACCGTTAAAGTACCAATAGCTTTGAAAGGTTCTCTAAGCGCTTTGCCCAAAAGTACAGTGATTCCTTTTCCCGTTCCAGCTGTATCACCAAGGACTCTGCTAACCGTATCACTTGTTCCCCTACTGGAAAAAAAGCCAATGGGCATATCCATAACGTGCGAAAACACATCTTCTCTTAGTTTTGCAACTGACCCTTGAACTATTGTCTCAGCGATATACTGCTGATAGAATCTCGCAATACAACGAATTAAAGTAACCACCATCATTAACAAAATTATGAAAACAACTGCATCTTGCTTACTGTTTGTTTTATTTCCTCTTGGAAGAAAACCTATTACCTTCTGAATATGATTAACATAAAACGGTTTTGGAGGCGCAAAGAGCTGTACTTCTTCGCTTGCTTCAGACGAACCTTTTGCATCAACCCGCTTAAAGCGGACACCTATATTCTCACCTTCAAAAGTAGCGAGCTTTTCAAGCAGTACTGAAGACAAAATATTTTGTGATTCATTCGCATCCACAGTTACTATTCTGTCTAAGGGTTTCAAGCCTGCCCTCTCAGCCGGACTGTCTTCATCAACGCCAGTAACAAGCAGATAATAAATCACATTGGCCGTATTAGGGTCGGTAAAATCGGCAAGTTCCGGCACATCAAAATCCATTCCGTACCGCCAACCACATACATTTCTATCAACCCATCCATGTAATCCTTCTTCCCCCATCATGACTTTCAACAACGGTATAATTGTGGCAAAACTTAGCGCAAAAAGCACTCCTATCATCATTGCTGTAAGAATTACAACTACCACCCGACGCCATTGCGGCTTTACATATGCAAATACCCGCCAAAATGGTGCCTTTTTTTTATCATCCATGCCATCATCTCCGCTTTTCCAACACTATTAAAAACAAAAAACTCAAAAAAATATCCTCGGCGAAATTCAGACTTGCAATTTTCCATACCCAGGAAGTCAATAAATAGTCGAATTATGCTACGAGGACAACCTCAATTATAACTGTTACCAACAGCTTCTCTGATTATCCACGCTATTGCCCAAAAGTCCAGTTTTTTCTACTTTTTCAATTCTTCTGTTCTATCAAAGTTAGTGTTTCTTTGACAACTTTTTCAGGCGACAAAAGTGTTTTGCATATTGGATTTTTGCATGGCTCTTCCAGCCAACACGGGCTGCATTCAAGCGGTATAAACATATTAAGATTTTGTTTGTAACCCGAAATGTATGGGTCTTCTACACCGCCGAATAAAGTAACACATGGAACATTTACTGCCGTTGCCAAATGCATCATGCCCCCAACGTGCGAAATAACTGCATCACAATGCCTCAGCACAGAAGCGGTTTTTCTATAGCCGAGATTTCGCCAGTCTTTTGCACCAGCCAGCCGAGAGCCTTCCGCCTTATCGCCAACCTGAATAAATGTTATGTTTTCTTTGGCGAGAAGTTCAGCTATTTTTTGCCACTTTTCCATCTCGTAAAACTTGTTGGGAATTTTTGTAGCGATTTTACCCGATGGAGCAATAGCAACAAGTGGACGTTTTAATCGCTGCAATCGCCACTTGCGATAATCCAACTCTTTCGCCGTCAGATAAAGCCGCGGCTGATAATTTCGCTCTTTGACCTGTATGCCGATAAGGTTATACATTCTATCTATAAGACTTTCCGGTTTTTCAGCATTTCTAAAATCGGCATAGGTATATTCAGTCAGCGGAATTGCCCTTCGGAAAAGTGATGGATTTTTTTTCATCACAACTCTTGCATTCCAGCAGGCAGTAACATCGGGATTGTTGTCGAAAATTTCCCATCGCCTTTTTGTGAAAACAAAAATCCGCATATCAGGAAATTCTCTTTTGATTCCCGCAATAACCGCCGTAGCCATAAGATTATCTCCGAATCCATGCCCAATGGAGAGATAAATTGCCCTGCCTGAGTTTTCTGTAAAATCAGCCAATTAAACTTTCCTTTCAATTAGTTTTGGCATAAGCATCCTCATACACATTCTGCAATTTTTCTATAACCACTTTATGCGTATAACAATCACGAATATGCTGCTTTGCCTTTTCTATTATATTATTTTTCTCTAATTCCGGCATTACTACAAATTGCATCATTGCTTTTGCAAGAGCTTGGGCATTTTCAGCCGGTACGAGTAAACCAAATTCGCCATCGCCTAAAATTTCCACAATTCCGCCAACCACTGTTGCAACACACGGCAAACCGGCAGCCATCGCCTCCAAAAGTGACCTTGGCAAACCCTCCGCAATAGACGGCAAAACGAAAACATCCATAGCTCTTAGAATCTGTGGAATATCGCTTCTTTTGCCAAGAAAATGAACCGAATCAGCCAAACCCATTTTATCTGCTTTTTCTTTTAGCTGACTTTCTAATC
>JAGLNB010000279.1 GCA_023139715.1 Planctomycetota bacterium
TCATGGCAGTAAAATTGAGAATGACGAGAATGGGAAGAAGGCATCGACCGTTTTTCAGAATTAACGCAATAGAGTCGCGAGAGCCGAGAGACGGCAGAATTCTTGAAAATCTTGGTCATTACGACCCAATCGAAAAAGACCCAACAAAACAAATTAAAATCAATCTTGAACGGGCAAAATTCTGGCTCGACAATGGTGCAATACCTTCTGATTCAGTTTCGCAGATTTTGCTCCGTCATGGTCTTAAACATAAATATGCCGAAGAAAAAACTCTGCGTTTGGCAAAAGCAAAAGCCGCAGCACGTGCAAAAGGTAAGCCGTTTAACGAGGCCGAAAGAATAGCAATTGAAAAAGCAGCGAAAGCTGATGAAGAAAAAGCCAAAACAGAAGCAGAGGCAAAAGTAAAAGCCGAAGCGGATGCTAAAGCAAAAGTTGAAGCCGAAGAAAAAACTAAAGCAGATGCTCAGGCAGCGAAAGCCGCAGAAGAAAAAACCAAAGCAGATGCCGAGGCAGCAAAAGAAGCTGAGGTAAAGGAAGAAAAGCCGGAAGAGAAAACAGCAGAAAAGACAGAGGCAGAAGAAACGAAAGAACCCCAGGCAAAAGAAGAAGACGGAAAGTAAAAGTAATGAGAATTGATATTCTTACGCTTTTTCCGGAAATGTTCGAATCACCGCTGAATAGCTCAATAATAAAACGAGCTAAAGATAAAGGTCTGGTTGAAATAGTTATTACAAACATTAGAGACTTCGCAGAAAATAGTTATAAAAAAGTTGACGACAAGCCCTACGGCGGCGGAGCTGGGATGGTTATGATGGCTCAGCCGGTTTTTGATTGCCTTGAATATGTCGAAAATCTAACAAAAGAAAAAGGACGAGCGGTTTTGCTGACTCCGCAAGGCGAAAAATTCGGCCAGCGTAAAGCAGCTGAAATTAGCAAGGAAAAACGCCTTGTTCTAATAGCTGGTAGATACGAAGGATTTGATGAGCGAATACGAACCGGCCTTGGAGCAGAGCAAATATCAATAGGAGATTATGTTTTAAGCGGCGGCGAACTGGCGGCAATGGTTATTGTTGATGCAGTTGTGAGATTGCAGCCGGGTGTGCTCGGCGATGAAGATTCGGCGAAGGATGATTCTTTCAGCGATGGCTTGCTGGAATATCCGCAATACACACGGCCGGAAAGCTTTCGCAATATGAATGTGCCGGATGTTCTGCTGAGCGGCAATCACGGTGAAATAGCAAAATGGCGGCAGGAAAAATCGCTGGAAAGAACAAAGAAAAATCGTCCTGACCTTTTGGATTGACTAAAATTTGAAATAATGGTAAAAGATTGGCTTAAACAACGATTAATAATACAGGAGTAAGTAAAGTGAAAACGAAAATTCTGGACTCTATCGGAAATAAAAGTTTTGGAAAAGATAGGCCGCATTTCGAAATCGGCGATACGGTGGAAGTCCATTGCAGGATTAAAGAAGGCGAAAAAGAGCGAATTCAGATATTTACAGGCACCGTAATCGCCCGCAAAGGCCGCGGTATTAACGAAATGTTTACAGTACGAAGAATCGCAAATAACGAAGGCGTAGAGCGAATTTTCCCGCTAAACTCGCCAAATATTGTGGATATTAAGCCGATTCGAAGCGGTAAGACCAGAAGAGCGAAACTCTATTACCTTCGCGATAGAGTAGGAAAAGCTGTAAAATTGTCTCATCGCCACAGCAAACATACCAGTGCCAAGTAATTGATAATCAATTACAGATAATTGATTATTAAAAAAATATAATGGGTTTATTGCTGAATAGAAATAAATTGCTGTCCAACCATAAACTCCTTGGCAGATGGGGTGAAAAGCAGGCCGAAAAATTTCTGAAGAAAAAAGGTCTTGTTCAATTAGCCCGCAATTTCTTCTGCAAAACCGGCGAAATCGACTTGGTTATGGCCGATACTGACGGAAGTGTCGTTTTTGTAGAGGTCAAAACCAGAGCCGATGAAAGTTTTGCCCCTGTTGAATCAGCAATTACCACAGCCAAGAAGAACAGGTTGCGAAAGACAGCTCATTATTTCATTAAGCTCCACAACATAGAAGGCCGTAATTTTCGTTTTGATTTTGTTATGATAGTACTTGGCCAAACCGGACGCAAACAAATAAGATATTACAAAAATACTATTTCACCTTAAAAATGAACTTGATTGATACACATTGTCATTTAACTTTTGAACAATTGGCTGGCGATGCTGAAAGCGTTATCGCTCGCAGCAAAGCAGCCGGCATCACCGGTTGGGTAGTGGTGGGAACCGACACAAAACAAAATCCAAAAGTTATTGAGCTTGCAGAAAAATTTGAAAATATGTACGCAGCTGTCGGAATCCACCCTCACTACGCTAAAGATATAACCGCTGGAAATATAACCGAATTAAAAAAATTAGCTCAAAACCAAAAAGTTGTCGCTATTGGCGAAACAGGATTGGATTTTCACTATGATGTTTCCGAGCGACAAAGCCAGAAACAACTTTTTGCAAACCAGCTTAAAATTGCTGCCGAACTTAATCTGCCAGTAATCGTTCACTCCAGAGACGGCTTTGATGAAACAATGGGGGTGTTGGAACAGTTCAGCGGAAATCTTAAAAAAGTGGTTTTTCATTGCTTCGGCTATTCAGAAAAAGAAGCGAAAATTATTCTCGATAAGGGTTTTTACATATCTTTCACCGGCGTAGTCACTTTCAAAAACGCCGAAGCAATCAGGCAAGCTGCTAAAATTGTACCTGTCGATAAAATGATGCTCGAGACTGATTGTCCTTATATGTCGCCAGAACCAATGCGAAAACAAAAAATCAATGAGCCGGCTCTTATGATTCATACAGCAAAATACTTAGCCAAATTAAAAAAAATGGATTTAACTGATTTTGCACA
>JAGLNB010000028.1 GCA_023139715.1 Planctomycetota bacterium
CCTGCGCGGTGGCCGTAGGTGTCATTTATTTTTTTAAGATTGTCAATGTCGATCATAATCAGTGCTATTTTGCCGCCGTATCTTCGAGAACGCCAAAGCTCTCTTTCGAGCACTTCGTAAAATGTTTTGTGGTTCGTAAGGCCGGTTAAGCCGTCCGTTGTGGCCTGACGCTGTATCTTTTCAAACAGCTTTACATTGCCGATGGAAGCACCGATGAGCTGGCTGAATAATTCAATAAGTGCGATGTTCTCGCTGCTAAAATTTTCACCGTTAATTTTATCTGCGAGATTTAATACGCCTTCTACTTTGTCCTGGCAAATCAGTGGGGCGATGGCGCAATTGTTTGTTTTGTAATTGTCAGAAAAAGCGCGCTGCGATTTTCTGATTATCGGTTTTTTGTGTTTGTCTATGTCAGCGGTTAGGATTATCTCCTTGCTGCTAATAGCCATTACCATAGGCGATGGTGGATTCTGATTTAAAGAAACTATCTTGTTTATCACAAATGGATGATTGTATTTTTGCAGATGCAATATGTGATTTGTTTCGTCAAGGATGTACAGCGAAGCAAATTTTGCGCCGACCAGTTCGGGAATATTTTTTATGCATATGTTGGCTATGCGTTCAATGTCGAGACAGTTTATCTGTCTTGCGAGGGGGGTTACCTGCTCAAGCAAAGAAATCCTGCTCGAAGAATGCTTGTTGATATTTTCGATATTGTTAGTGTTTTCAGTCATAACTCCCCAAACTGATTTTCCCAAAATATTTACACAACGATTCCATGATTTAACACTTCATTCATATCCATCTATCGGGTGTTTTGGGGGGCATGTTTTGTAAAAAGCATTTCTAATTAAAGGAAAATCGCTGTTTTTTAATGGCAGCTGCGCTAAATTTTCGTTTTGATTCTAAGCGTTTTTTTAGCCGCTCTGGGGCGATATGGGCAAAATAGTGGTAGTTTGGGATGTTGACGCTTAGTTATAGTCGCTTAAAAATCCTCATTTTTATTGCTAAAGCAGTTTTTAGGGCAATTCCTGAGAAAAGTTTCAAAAAAAAACAAAAAAAAACAGAAAAAGTTTGACATCCGATAAGTAAATATTTACATTTTATAAAACGTAAATATTGTCTCTATATTATCGATTTGGAACAGGGGATTTTTAGTAATGCAATCAGTACTCGATGAGCAAACTTTGTGCATACCTACCAAGTTGTATCGGATTGGGGAATTGGTTCGTTATACCCCGTTTTCACGACAGACAATTCACAACTATACGATAATGGGGCTTATCAGCGAAGTGCAGTGGACCGAAGGCGGCCATCGATTGTACGACGAATCGGTATTCATGAAATTGTCAAAGATAGTTCAGCTCAAAAGAACAAAGACGCTCGTTGAGATAAAAAATATTTTGAACAAAGAAGAAGCTGCCGAGCAAATGTTGGCAGACGATTCAAATTAAGTTGCTTTATAAATAAAAAATCAGGGAAGGTGCAGGATTCAAGGATGAATGGGTTGCCGATAAGACAATTGGTTTTGATTTACGCTGGTCGCTCATATTTTTTCACATCCATATTCTGCCCCAAAAAACAGTCAACTGCGAGGGGTAAGATATGAAACTTTCACCATCTACAACGGATAATATAACAGAGGTTCTCATTAAGATAATCGAGTTTACACAAGCCAGACAGAATATACTCATCAGCAATGTGAATAATGCTGGCAAGCCGGAATTTATTCCTGAAGATTTGATGGTTGAGGAGTTTTCTGTTTTGCTAAGCGGTGCTATCGATGAGCATATCAATAATCAACGGCTTGTTTTATGTGATACCGAGCACGTCAAATTCGGCAGTGACGGCAATTTTGAGGTAAGGCCGGTAGTTGATGATTATGCTGCAGAGCTTCTTGAAAGCAGCAGCGATGAATATCTCGAATTGCAAATCGACAAACTTGCGGAAAATTCACTCAATCTGAGAATCGCCTCGGAATTATTAAGACAAAAACAGGCGATGGCTTCGATTTGTGAATAGTTGTAGATAATAAGTTGGGCTTTATTTGTGAGTTTTAACGGAAGGGAAGAATATAAACGTTGGCATTAGCTGGCGTTTGAAATCTGGAGGAAGTAGATGTTTTCGACTAATAAGGCGGGGAGCCAGGCGGACAAGCAGGTTGATAAGGAATCTTTTCTTTTACGGCGAATGATGGATGGCTGTCAGCGAAGGGCAAAAATCCTGGCAGTAACAAGCGGTAAAGGCGGTGTCGGCAAGACGAATATCTCAGCGAATCTTTCGATATGTCTGGCTGCTTCACAAAAGAAGGTTTTGCTTCTTGATGCGGATATGTCTTTGGGGAATCTTGATGTTATTATGGATATTAACAGCAAGTACAATATTTCACATATGATAAACGGCCACAAAAGCATTGAGGAGATTGTGCATATTACTCCGGGTGGCCTTGGCGTGATTTGCGGTGCTTCAGGTCTTGAAGGGCTGGCTAATGTCGGCGAATTTCAGCGTCAGCGTCTTTTGAAAGAGCTGTCTTGTCTTCAGGACGACAATGATATGATAGTTATTGATACTGCAGCTGGTATTTCTAAATCAGTGGTTGGCTTTTGTCTTGCCTCTGACCATGTTCTCGTTGTTACAACGCCGGATGCCACTGCTATGACGGATGCCTATGCGATGATTAAGGTTCTCGCTGGAAATAAATTCGCAGGCCATATAAGTGTTACAGTTAATATGGCAAGAACGATAGCTGAGGGCAAAAAAACATATCAGCAAATAGCGAATGTTGCCAAGCGTTTTCTTGGCGTGGATGTTTATGACGCTGGGACGCTGCTCAGGGATGAACGGCTGAATAACGCAGTAAGAATGCGAAAGCCGGTTGTTTTGGCTTATCCAAAAGCTCAGATAACATCGTCGTTGGTGGCTTTGGCGGCTAAATTGAATAATGGTTGCGCAGCCAACACAAGCGAAGATGGATTTTTTAAGAAGGTTGTTGACTGGTTCTTCTAAAGTTGAGGCCTAAAAGGTCGATAATACTTTAGGATAGTGGTTTTTTTATCAGTACAGCTATTGATTTTGTTAGAACCTGTGTATGGATGATGCCGTATATTTTCACGGAGGAATATTGTGAAAACCAAACAACAACAGCAAGTAGATATAAGCAGCGTATGGGAGCAGTTCCATAAAGAGCATGACGATAATTCCCGCAATTTACTTATGGAGAATTATAGGTATCTCGTCAAATATGCTGCTGAGCGACTCCACAGTAAACTTCCGGATAAAGTTGAAGTAGATGACCTTACCAGTGCCGGCATTTTCGGCTTAATGGATGCTATTGACGCTTTTGACCCTGCTCGCGGTGTAAAATTTGAGACATATTGTTCGCCTCGTATAAAAGGTTCTATTCTTGATGAGTTGCGAAATATGGATTGGGTTCCGCGGCTGGTTCGTGCAAGGGCTCATCGTCTTGGCAAGGCATCACAATCTCTTGAGGCCACGCTTGGCCGAAAACCTACTAAAGAGGAAACAGCCAAAGAGCTGAATGTGGATATGCAGGAATTCAATAAACTGCACGGCGATTCAAATGCTGTCAGTTTGGTTTCGCTGGATACTCAGTACAGCGGTGATGATGGCGAAAAAGATATCCGCGAAATCGATGTAATCAAGGATAAGAAAAGCAAAAATCCGCTAATTGAAGTTCAAAAGCGCGACCTGAAAAATCTTCTCACAAAGGGGCTTACTCGCGCCGAGCGGCTGATTATAGTTTTGTATTATTATGAAGAAATGACGATGAAAGAAATTGGTGCTACTCTTGATTTATCTGAATCCCGCGTTTCTCAGATGCACTCATCAATTGTTGCTCGCCTGAAAGCACAAATGAATAATCGCAAAAAGGAATTTGCAATTTAAAGTGATTTGATTTTTTGTTTTTATTTTATGTTCGGCTCTATTCCGATTGAAGCGACGAAAACTTCCCCCGTGTATTTGGCTGCTATTTCTGAATTTGCAAATCCTTTTTTAACAGCGACAAAAGTTACGGTATATTTTGCTTTTATTGCTGTGGTAAGCGGTTTTCCGCTGTTGCAATCAAGGCCTGATGGTATGTCAACTGCAAGAATGGGTATGTTTTGAGCGTTTATTGCTTCTATGAGATTTTTATATTCATTGCTCAAATTTCCCTTTAAGCCGGTTCCGAAAATACAATCGATGAGCATATCAGATTTTTGGGTTAGCGTTTTGATTTTACTGCTGATATTTTCACTTTCAATATCCAATTCTTCAATCGGTTGATTTAGTCCTATCAAAATATCGAGATTTATTTTTGCATCGCCTTTGATTTGATTTTGCTCGCCGATGATTATGACTTTTACTTTAAAGCTGCTGTTTACAAGATGCCTTGCTATTACATATCCATCTCCGCCGTTATTTCCTTTTCCGCAGAAGATGCAGACTTTTGGTGTTTTATGGTTTTTAAGTTTTTCCTTAATTAGTTCTGCGCAGCTTCTTCCGGCATTTTCCATTAGCACTGCGCCTGATATGCCGAGTTTATTTATCGCCCAGCTGTCAAAGCTGCGCACCTCGTCTCTTGTCATTACGAGCTGTTTTTTGTCAGGCGAATATTTTTCCATTTTTTTTTGTCTGGTATTATTTATTATTTTGATTGTCTTGGTGAGATTTTGTTTTCAGTTCCGGCAATCAGCCGCTTTATGTTTTGCCTGTGTTTTGCTATTACCATAATTGGTATTGCAGTTGCGGCGATTAATAGCGGCCATAGTTCGGCAAAATTCCAGCTTTTTATCGTAACTATAGCTGCTATAAGTGTAGTCGGGAAAACGATGGCTGCTGCGATTGAGGCAAGCGAAATATATCGCCATATCAGGACGAAAATTATCCATATAATAAAAGCAGCAATTCCGCTTATCGTATAATACGGCCACAATCCGAGAGCTATACCAAAACTTGTAGCTACGCCTTTTCCGCCTTTGAATTTTATGTAAACAGAAAAAATATGGCCGAGTACGCAAGCAAATCCAACAGCGAGTATAAGTAATAGTTCTATGCTGCTCGGCTGCGAGGACATAGTTTTTACTGCTGCAAACATCGGGATAAAACCTTTTAGCGTATCGAGAAAGAAACATACATAAGCCCATTTTTTTCCAATCGCTCGTGAAAGATTTGTTGCGCCGATATTACCTGAGCCGATTTCTCTCAGATTTTTTCCGTATGCTTTTGCAATAATCAATCCGAACGGCACCGAGCCGAGCAGATATGCGCCAATAATTAAAAAAGTGAACTTCATTTATTTCTCCGTTTTGTGAGTATTTGTTCGTAAAGACAATCTATTTGCCTTGCGGCTCTGCTGATGGATATTTTTTCTTTTAAGTTATCTTCGATTATTGCTTCGGATGC
>JAGLNB010000280.1 GCA_023139715.1 Planctomycetota bacterium
TCTGCGGATACTCCGCTCTAAGCAGAGCCAATCCCCTGATATGGTCTATATGGCCGTGAGTCAGAATAACAGCTGCCGGATTCAGTTTATTTTCCCGCAAAAATTCGACTATTTTTTCCGCTCGCAAGCCAGTGTCAATAACCACACAATCGCCAGACGTATCATCACTGCGAAGAATATAGCAGTTGGTTTCGTATGCACCGAGAACAAGATGGTCAATTTTCATTCGTTCACTCCCTTTATCATCTAAAAAAGCAGGTTAACAAAAATACAAACTCTGGTCAATACTGCTTTAGGTTGCCGAAATTTCCTATAGTAGTTTACGCATCCTGCCGAATAAAGCTATATTGTCTGATGATACTTTTATTGGTATAGCTATCACGCTTTGATATTTTTGAACGGAAACGATTGTGGAATTTACACGACAAAAAAAAGCATATAATCTTTTCAGCCGATACAAAAACAATCCGATATTGACTCCGGAAAATTGGCCTTATCCGGTAAATGCTGTTTTCAATCCAGCGGCTGCAAAGGTGGATTCACAAACGCTGCTGTTGATTCGTGTCGAGGATATGCGTGGCTTTTCTCACCTGACTGCTGCCCGCAGTGCGGATGGCTTTACAAACTGGCAGATTGACCCGGCTCCCACCATGGAAGCTGACCAGAATTCACGAGAGGAAAAATGGGGACTGGAAGATCCGCGTATCGTATGGCTCGAAGAGCAAAAACAATTCGCAATTACATATACATCTTTTAGTGAAGGCGGCCCGGTCATTTCGCTGGCCATTACCAAAAATTTCAGAACTTTTGCCCGGCTTGGCGGACTTCTTCCGCCGGAAGATAAAGATGCCTGCCTTTTTCCACGTAGATTTCGCGGCCGATTTGCCCTGATTCATCGCCCAATCGTTCGCGGCGAAGCACACATCTGGATAAGTTTTTCGCCGGACTTGAAGCACTGGGGCGACCACAGAGCATTAATCAAGGCCAGACATGCATACTGGGATTGCCACAGAGTTGGGCTTGCCTGCCAACCAATAGAAACCGAATACGGCTGGCTGCTATTCTATCACGGCGTGCGAATGACAACTGCTGGTGCAATTTATCGAATGGGTCTTGCCCTTCTGGATTTGGAAGAGCCGTGGAAAGTTTTGCGCAGAAGTGATGAATGGATACTCGGGCCGCGTGCGCCTTACGAAAGAATCGGCGATGTTGGCGGTGTTGTTTTCCCGACAGGAGCTGTGATTGATGAAAAAACCAACAATCTTCATCTTTATTACGGCGCTGCTGATTGTACAATAGCTGTCGCAACTGCAAAATTGAGTGATTTGACCGATTACATTATGTCCTGCCCGGAAAATTAAAAGTTACAGCCGAAAACACATCCGGCTTATAACATTTCACTATGAATCCTGCTCGCCTTTGGCAAATCTGCTGCCAATAAAAAAGTTGACAACTACCCCTTCAGGTGCTAATTTCAGATGTGTAGAGTTGGCTGTCAATACGGCCTTTTATCAGCATAAACCTCTTTTGGGAGTTAAAAAATGGAATCTCGAATTAATTCTTTTTTGCGTTTAGGCACAATAGTTCTAATTGCAATTTGTTTTGCCGGCGGGGCAATCGGCCAGCAGGAAATATCTGTTCCTGTAGAAGTAAATGAAGTAAGCCAGGCCGCACCGCTATCGTTTCCATACATAGCTGAAATAACCGCTGACAATGTCAACTGCCGTTCGGGAGCCGGCACAAATTATTATCAATGCGGCCAATTAAATAAACTTGCCAAAGTACAGGTAGTCGGCAGTCAGTTCGGCTGGTCTCGCATAGTTCCGCAGCCGGGTGCTTTTTCCTGGATTTCAAAACAGTATGTCAGCATTGACCCCAACGACAGCAGCATCGCAATTGTTACAGGTGATGATGTCCGTGTTTATGCCGGCTCGAAAACCATCAAGCCGATACATTCTACAACGCTTCAGGGAAAACTAAACAAGGGCAATAAAGTCAAACTGCTCGGAACCGAAGAAGGCGGCTACTACAAAATAGCTCCGCCATCATTCGCCTATCTTTGGGTTAGCACACAATATACCAGACCTATCGGCGAAGTTGGCCAGGTCAAAATGAGCGTTGAACCAAAAATTGATGAATCGCCAACTGTCGTTGAATCAGATATTGCCGTTGATGCAAAAATGCTGAATGCTTATTACGCTTTGGAAAAGAAAATGAAGCTCGAAAAAGCAAAACCGCTGGCCGAGCAGAATTACGATGAAATCAAAAAAGGGCTAACCGAAATCGCAGACAATAAAGATGCTGGCAAAGCTGCAAAATATGCCGTGTTTGCACTTGACCAGGTACAGCGATGCCAATTGGCTCTTACCGTAACAGACCAGATTAAAATTCAGGACGAGCAGCTTGAAAAAACCAAAAAGCAGATAGAAAAAGCCAATTTAATCCGGCTAAGCGAAGTAAAGGAAATGGGCAAATTTGCAGCCATTGGACAATTTCATACTTCCAGTGTTTACAGCTCTCAAAACGAATTAAAACACTATCTGCTAATGGATGAGACT
>JAGLNB010000281.1 GCA_023139715.1 Planctomycetota bacterium
GTTTATCTGATATTCCAATATTCAGATTGATGTCTTTCTTTCTAGACTTTTTAAATTTTTCGAATAGAAACATATCTGGCTCTATATTAATACCTCTTGAGCCGGACGCATAAAAAATTGCGGTATTACTGTATCTGAAGGGCAGATGGGCTCCAATATCGATATATGATGGGTTTTTAATCTTTAAATAACTTTTGAAAAGAAACTTTATGATTAAATCTTCACCACATTGCGAATATGATATTTGCTTATACGCAATCCGAGGAAAGATTTTACTTAAAAACCTGTTAATCTTGCGAATCAACCTTATTTGTTGCAATTTAACTTGCCTCCGTGGCATAATAAACAATCCATTTTAGACATTTTATCAAACTTCTTATAGGCCGCACAATTAATATTTTTAGCAGCCAGATTCTTATGGGGCTGTATTGTTTTTCATATTTGGTAAACCATCGCGTTATTCTCCAGAAAACAAACAGCTTTAATGACTGTTTTTGGAAATAAGAAAATGAAGAATTGGCAATCAGGTCGAGATGGTGCTGGACAAAGGGTCTGTATGAAAACAATCGGCCATCGGCGGGTTTAAACGGCTTGTACTGATATTTTTCGGCACCAACAATATTTGTTTGGTATCCTGAATAATCTTTTATCAAAGCAATACCATTGCCTTGAACCAAGAGTTTTGAGGCTAAGAAGCAATCCGAAAAATCAAATATATCAGAATGTAGGAACCACAGGATATCACATCTTTTATAAAAGCTGTATATTAGGCTTGGAGCAGGATTAAGAATGCTTTCTTTGTAGTTTCTATATTTGGAATAATCCGGGGATAAATCGAGCAATTTGCCCTCAAGCACAAGCCCGGTAGTCCTGTAACAGACTCGTATTTTGCACATTGCTGAGCTGCAGTTTTTGATATTAGAAAGGCACTTTTCAACAAAAAACACATCCCACTCATCATCATCTGCTATCCATGCAAAATATTCACCCACGGCATTTTCAAGAACGAATTTAAAATTAAAAAAACCGTACTCATTTTTATCCTGACGATAATATTTTACTCTATGATCTTTATCTGTAAACTCCCTGGCAACATCCTGAGTTTCTTTTCCCTGCGAACAATTGTCCGAGACAATTATCTCAAGGTTTGTATAAGACTGGTTTGTTACGCACTCAAGAGTCCGACGAAGCCCCTCTGGTCTATTGTATGTTGGTATTCCAACAGACACTAATGGTTGGTTAGCGGAGGTATTCATGGCTATTAAATCCTTTTTAAATAACCATCAGGCGAACCAGTTAATATCAGTTTTGAATCTATTGTTTTGTCGATAACGAAATTCTTATTCTCTTTTAGGAATTCCCACACAGCGGTTTTCGGATTATTCCCTTCGCCCCAGGGGCTGCCTGGTATTGTTCCATTTGGTACGTTCTCAATAGCGGTGTCTCCAACAATGCAATAACTCCCAACACTGACTAACGAAGCATAAGCTCTAAGTTCAGCCAACACATGATCATGGGTATGATTACTGTCCAAACAAATCATCACTCTTTTTTTATTTTTTGCGAATTCATGAACTTTTTTAATAATTTTGTCATCTATGCTGGATCCCTCAAATATAGTGATTTTTTTGCTTAGGGGATGAGCGAGGATAGCCGCCTTATTATGCGCGCGAATCTCAATATCGACACCAAGAACTTGCCCGTTCTCGATTGCTCCGCAAGCCTCAAGGATCACCAGCATTGATGCGCTAAAAACAAGAGAACCGCCCCATGCTATGCCGGTTTCAATTATAAGATCGGGCTTAACTTCCCAAATAATTTCCTGCATAGCCTGCAAATCTTGAGGCAATTGAATAATGGGTATTCCAAGCCAAAAAAAACTATACGCATATTTTGTTTTAGCAATTCGCTCATGAAATTTTGTGAGTGTTTCTTGCAGTAATAAATCATTTTTGTATAAATTTGCTCTATCATTTATTTCTGAGCAAAAGTTTGTTCGTGGATCACATTGTGCCATTTTTTACATTATCCTTTAGTTACATCAAGTTAATTATTATTTTAGAGCAATCCATCTGTCTCTGTAATTGACAAATTAATAATCTTTGCTTTCCCGGCAAATCGTTTCTGAACAGTTTTAACGATATCTTGAAAGTTAATAGCAGCTATTACCCAAGCTGTTTCTTCTAAATTTATATCAGCCAGTTCGTCCGGTGCCAAAATTGTTTTACCCATAAAAGTCTTATCCCATAAATTAGGGTTGGAATCAACAAAGTCAACATTAATATTGGGCAGATGATATACTAACCGCATGACACTTATACTCAACCCCCAAATTATTAGCCGAGATGAATCAATCTTAGTAAAACGATGCAATAATTGCCTAAAGTCTCTTTCGGATTTACGGAGATAATTCTGCAAGGCAGTGTTTGGTGCTTTGTTTTCAAAATCTCCTGTGATTCTCGTGCTCTTGATATTGTCTTTAGTTCCACGTATAATAACCTCTGGATAATAAAGCCCAGGTCTGACCTCACGTCTATCCCTAATACGACTAATAACTGATAAACCGCTATTTTGAACCAAATTGGTCAAAGAAAGAGATGAGAAGTGATTAATGTGCTCTAAATCAAACCAATTATAAGGACCACAATAATTATCAACATACCCCTCAACATCGGGGACGGCTAAAAATATTTGGCCTCCGGGTTTTAAACAGCTCGCTAATTTTCGCAAAACGACATCGGCATCTAAAATATGCTCAAAAGTATGGGTGGAAATAATTAAATCATATTGTTTGTCGTCGGGCATGTCTGAATCGACATCAAAAGTGAATATATGCTTGAATCCTTTTGCCAGCAGAATATCCTTCATTAACAGGTCTCCTGCCCCGAAATCAAGAATATAGAAGTCTTTTCCTGGTAAATTCAGCAAGTTATAAATTTTTTTATAATAACCAATATCTAAATCTTTGGCATCTGTGGCTCTTTTTTTGTGCTTGTTTAAAGTCTTATAATATTCATGGTAATTCTCTATAGTATTTTCACTATCACTAAAAACAAAACCACATTGTTCGCACATCTCAATTTTTTGGTCACCTCTCAATGGGTAGGGCGAAGGAACTATTACTGAAGAGTCAAAAAGGTTTGTTTTTTTATTACTATTACACACAATACAATTTCTCATAAATCCTCACAATATTATGATGTTTTTTTGTCAATAACTCTAAGGCAAATTTTTACAAACTACTTATTTCAATGGTTTTTACCCGCTTTGGTTTAAGGCTCCCTTCATTAACTTGCTCCAAGAAGAGAGATATTTATCGTCCGGGAAAAAAGAGAGAAACTGATGCACCGAACTTTTAGTTTCGGATTGCCAGTTAGCAGACTTTGCCAACTTTTTTATTTTTTGTATTGCCATCTCCTCCTCTTCATGGTTTTTTGCGTGGCAGTAGGAAATAAAATCTTCTCTATAGTCGCCAAGCGACTCCAAAAATACATCTTTGGGTGATATGTCCTCAACTTTTTTGGATATATCCCATTTCTTGATGGTTTTTGGAGTATTTAAGACTTGATTAAAAATTGCATTCCATTCATTTTTCATTTTTTCTAAAGAAAAGGTTCTGATTGCATATTCTTGTGCATTCTTCGACAAATAAGCTCTTAACTCATGATTGTGATACAATTCTTGCAACTTTATAACATACTCTTCCTTACTTTTCGCGACAAGGCCTGTAACTCCATCTTTGATCATGTAGCTTTCCATCGGATTTTTTAGGACAATTGGGACAACTCCAGCTGCCATGCTTTCTTGCAATACCTGATCGCAACTGCCATAATGGTATGGAGCAAGGGGGTAACCAAAGACATCAAATTGAGACAAATACTCCCACTTTTCTTCCTCTGGGACAAACCCTGTAAAATGGAACTTATGTCCTATACCGCGATGTGCTGCCTCACTTTCTAACTGTCTACCGTTTGGCCCTCCAACAATGGTAAAGTGGACATCGGGTATATTAACTTGATTACAGATATCCAAAAAATCTGGGTGCATTTTGGCGTAGTCAACGTTACCAATGTAGCCGACATTAAATCCGGTATGCTTTTTTAATTTAAGAGATTGAATACGCTCAACTCCGCCAGTGGACCAAATATCGTGTAACTTTTTTTTAAGTTCAGCAGGGAGGTTTTGCACTTCTTTAACGTCATAACTAAGTGGTGTGGTAAAAACAAATATGTCAGGATATCTAAAAATTTTATCAGTAAAATTGTTAGGTGCAGGAGTTCCTTTTTGATGTGCCCAAAAAATCACTCTACTCGCTGGTAATGGCTCACGTACTAAAAAATCATAGAGCAATGGATGATTCCACCAATGAATAAGCAGCACATCACAGTCAGCAATGAGGCCTAACACTTTCGATTTTTTCTTTGACATATTGCCAAAAATAGGAAAGCTGGCCTTGTTTGCCACATCCATAGCATGTTGATTTGCGTAATCAAGGCAAAGGATGCTATGTGCGAAAGCAGTATCATTTGCAACCTTGGAAAGATAATTCAGCACAACAGTACCGACTCCAGCGCCAAGATGAGGTGTTAAATGTAAAATATTGTATTTTTTAGACGTTTTTTTATTCATCTTTTCATTTTATCAAAATGTTTCAAAACTTTAATACTTCTCCTTTAAAGCCAGCTTCTTTAAGAAAACTTTCAATTAAATCTACATGAGCTATTGCGCTTATAATCAAAACCGAATCGGGTGTCGCAAACCTTAGAATATTTTTGTCAGTAATTTTTTTCCATCGATTATATATGTCTCTTGTTTATAAGGATTAGAATCAATTAGGCCAACTAAATTGCATTTTTTTAAGCCTGCTGTCTCGAAAAGCAATAAAAATTCTCGACCGATTCCCCAAGCATACAAAGGTTTTTGCGTCGCCGCTAAGTCACTAAGAATTTTCCTCTTTATCTTTAGTTTTTCATGATTATAAATGATATACTTTTCAATTTCTTTCTTAAGCTTAAAACAAGAATCAGAAATAGTTAATCCACACGTTTTGTTAGTTAGTCGAAAAATAATATTCATATTGGGTAATATCATCTTTTCGCTCATAATTGGAGCATCAGATTTGCCATAAGTAACTAATTCAAAACCTTCTAATGATGCTAATAATTTAAGATGCTCAATATCAAAATGCTGGATATGTTCTTTTATAAGGAACCAATAAAAATCAAAAAAATGAGTTTCACTATACCTTAAAGCATCTGGGATGCCTATACAAAGTAAACCATTAGCGTTCAAAACCCGTTTTGCTTCCCTGAAGGCTTGAATCGGGTCTGCCAAATGCTCCAGAACCTGATCTGCTATTAATAAATCAAAGCTGTTGTCATTAAAAGGAATTAATTCAGCATTTCCAAGTTTGATATTATCATTTTTTTTCTTTGCGTAATTAACATAGTCTTCAACTATATCAATGCCATAAAGTTTGTTCAACCCCTGCTTATGCAAATAATCCAAAAAACTGCCCGCAGCACAGCCAACATCTAAAACCTTGAAATCGTTATGGATATAACATGAAATTAAACTATATAGTTGAGAGTATCTTTGAAGTGCAAAGGGGCTATCGCTACCCGGCCTGTCGCCAGACTTGTCTGTAGCACCTAAGTTTAGTGGTGCAGATTCTTTGTTGTAATATTTGGCAAGTCCGGCTATTTCAACAGAAGATAAACCGTTGTATATATGACCGCATTTTAGACAGGCTTCTATTTTTACCGAATGGCTAAAAACTGAGTCACACAAACTGCCACAATTAAGATCTAATAAATTCTCCGTTTTTTCAAATTGGCAGATTGGGCATTTAACTATCTTGTTTTCTGTCATGTTTTTTTGTTTAGTTTGTTGAGTAATTTTTCTGCATGGTCATCAATGTTATCAGGCAGGCCATGAGACATCTGGCTGCAATTTCTGCAAACTAAATGACTTTTCCGTTTTTTCATTAAAAACATTTCCTGATACTTTCTTAATTCTTTCCCATTCCATATATCTTTTACTTTCTGAGTTTTTGTGTTGCCGATGATGAGCTTTCTCGACCAATCAAGAAAGCATGTGCTTGCCGAACCATCTGAATTTATCGAAAAAGAATAAAAAACATAAGGACAAACTTGAATTTCTTTTATCGGTTGTCCATATAGACCAAGCTCTTGATTAACTTCAACGCCCTTAATCTCAAATTCAGGCCAACATGCCATGATGTGCTCAATATATACCCCATCTGCAATATCTCCGAATATCTCGTAGAACTTTTTTTTATCATCTTCCGAGAGTATATCGCCATTTATCTTTACAACGATCTCACATTCTTTTTTATTTTCGTACAAATGGCTGATATTCTCGACAAGCTTTTCAAAATCAATTTTGCACTTAGAAAATTCCCAGTATTGCTGAGCATTAATGCCTTCGATAGAGATATTCATCCTATCAAGTCCTGCCGCGATTAGCTCAGTATTTTTCTTTGGGTTCAGCAAGACGGCATTCGTTGTTGTATCTATTCGTTTGACGCATCTTTTTTCTTTTGCATATCTGACCATTTCGGCTATTTTAGGGTTAAGAAGCGGCTCGCCGTCTTTGTAAAGCCGTAACACTTTAATGGGTTTGTCAAATTCGCAGATATCATCAATAATCTTTTTATAGAGATTAAAATCCATTATCCCATGGTTTCTCCCCAGTGTTTTTTTCATAAGCGCTCTGTCGCCGGTTGGACAAAACTTACACTGAAAATTACAAGTATCCGCAGGATCCACATTGATGATAAAAGGAACACTTAAAGGAATAACTGTTTCAAGTTTAGTCCTGTCTATTAAATCAATTCTCGGCTTAATCTGTGCTTTCATTTTCTAACTCTAAAATATTTTTTAATTTTTCATTATCGCCCCAAAATTCCATTGGCTCATAATCAAGATAGGGATGGTAACCTAAATTCAATTTTATGTCCAACTTATTTTCTTTAATATAATTCTCAACCAGTTTTTTAATTGTAATACCTTCTCCGCTGCAGCAGTTTATAATTCCAGTAATCTTTTTTTGTGTTGCAATATTCACAATATATTCAGCCACCTTTTTAACCGGTAAATAGTCGCGGATCTGTTCTCCACCGGACATAT
>JAGLNB010000282.1 GCA_023139715.1 Planctomycetota bacterium
CATCGCAGGCGAGAGAGTCGGGATAATTTTTGAAAAACCATCGCGGAATTCCGTGCATTACCATCTCAGCCAAAATAAATGGCCCCGGCTTCAAAATCAGATTCAGGCCGTTCTTTTTGCAAAGCTTAATGAAGCCGATGAGATTTAGATTCGGCGATGTTTTGCCCTCGAAATCGGGCTTGCCCTCAACCTGCTCGTGAAGCGACCAGGGAACGTAAGAAGATATGGTATTTAGGCCGGCTTCTTTGGCGAGCTTCAAATGCTTCGGCCATAATTTAGCGTCGATGCGGAAATAGTGCATCTCACCGCTCAAAACAAAATAGTTTTCGCCATTGTGCAGAAATGACTGGTCGTTGAAAGATAATCCGAAATCCTGTTTTTTGTTGTTTGCTAATGCTGCCAATTTCATTACCTCCAGAGTCAAATCAAGTTTATGAAAATCGGCCGCATTGTCTGTGCATACGACTGAAATGTCAAACAAAAAAGTGGTGGTTAAGAATCTTGCTTGTAGTTGTATTGTTCTATTATTGTGGTTTTCAAGGACGTTTAAGGGAATTATCTTGCATAAAAAGGCTAAAAGACATAAAAGGGCTTGTCTTAATTTGTTTATTTGGTTTTGGTCAATGGTTCGGCTGCGGTAAGCGCAATAAACGATCTGGATTTAATCGAGTTAAAGTTAAAACTAAAGATTGATAATAATTTTTTTAAAGGGTGATAAATTGGCTGACATTGCAAAAGTGTACGAAATAAAAAATTCTTCAGGACTGAAATTTTCCATATTTGAAAACGGCGTTGTAAAAAATATAGAGCAGGATTCGATAGAAATAAATCTTCTGGCCGGCTCACAGCTTGAGAAGGGCTGCTCCAATCTCTATCTTAGAAAAAAAACGAATGGCAAATTTTCGACTATGCCGCTGCTTGGCCCATCTGGTATTGCAAAAAAATTCATCGATGAAGATAATTACCAATTCAAAGGTGAGTTTGAGGGGATAAAAATTTTAGGCAGATTGCTGCTTGCAGAAAAAAGCGGTAGCTGGCTTTGGAATGTGCAGCTGGTCAACACAAACAAAGACGAGCAGGAAGTTGACCTTGTGTATGTTCAGGATGTTGGGCTTTCCTGCGTAGATGGAAATGAAAAAAACGAATCTTACATAAGTCAGTATACCGATTATAAGCCGCTCAGTCACAAAGAGATTGGAACGGTTGTTTGCTGCCGTCAAAATGAGCATGGTCGCGGCTGTGTTCCCTGGCTGGCATTGGGCTCAATTGGTAAAACTTCAAGTTTTTCAACCGATGGTATGCAGTTTTTCGGCACAAATTACAGAGCAACCGGCCTGGCCGAAGCACTTTCGCAATCTGAATTTGGCGGATTGTCGCAACAGGAATTCGGTTTAATTGCTTTGCAAACTGAACCGGTAATTTTGAAATCAGGGCAGGAAAAAGATTTTGGTTTTTTTGGTATTTTCCACAAAGACCATCCTGCAGCTACTACGCAGGATGATTTGAAATTAATTGAGCCGGATTTGCAGGAGATTAAAAAACTCGCCCAAAAACCATGGCGAGATGATTGTGCTTACGGCGAATCGGTTGGCAGCTTGTTTTCAAAGTCGTCATTGTTTACATGTGATGAGTTGACGGAAGCTGAACTTGATGAATTGTTTGGCAGCGATAGAAAACACAGCGAAATCCATAATGGAAAATTGCTTTCGTTTTTCTACGGTGATAATTGCCATGTGGCTCTAAAACAAAAAGAACTTATTGTGCAGCGGCCGCACGGACACATAATAAAAACTTCACGCAGCTTAAATGCCAGCGATGCAACTATGAGTTGTACGGCTTTTATGTTTGGTGTTTTTCAGTCACACATAACGCAGGGCAATGTCAACTTTAATCGCCTTACAACGGTGAATACCAATGCGTTTAATGCGGTTCGCCACACAGGTCAGCGAATCTTCATTCTGCAAAACGGCCAATACTATCAATT
>JAGLNB010000283.1 GCA_023139715.1 Planctomycetota bacterium
AATCTGTTTTGTTTTATCTACCCTTTCCGAAGTAGGCCGTTAATCTAAACCTATCATGTGACCTGTCAAGAAAAAAATCTGCTTGCGGTCAACTTATAAATGTGCATAATGCGCATTGTAGCCTTCAGTATGTATGGCCGGGAGAGCCCAGCCGTTTAAGTTGCAACCATACTGTACAACCATATTACACGTGAACCGGCGGTGTAATAAGTTAACGATGCGGTAAAAGGCCGTCAGCCGGAAAAAATTTATGGAGGGCACATGCCTGACACAAAGAAAGAAACTGAGTTCCAAATCAGAATTAAAGCATTAAAGGCTAAAGGCATGAAAGGTAAAGTGCTTGCGGCCAGGGCTGGTGTTGATGAGTCAGCAATTTCCAAACTGAAATCAGGTCTTCATAAATTTCCAACCTACAATGTTGGCCGGAGAATCGTAAAAGAGTGTGAGGCTCTTGGCCTTACTGATGAGGTATTGGGAATTGAGGTAGATTGATCCATGTCTCAGACAAAAGTTCAATCAGTTGTCGAATCAGTAACAGGTGTAACTATAGGTTACATGGTGGCTATATTCAGCCAGATAGCTGTTTTTCCTATTTTTGGCATACAGGTATCTATTACTGATAATTTTGCCATAGCAGCGTATTTCACGGTTATCTCACTGATTCGTAGCTATGTAGTCAGGCGGTGGTTTAATGGCAGGTGATTGGATTAAATTCAGGAAGGTACTATTGCGGGATGGCCGGGTAAGAATTGTGTCACGCACCTGTCACGCACCTGTCACACACATAGTAGGCGCACTTGTCACGCTATGGGCTTTTGCTGATGATTATGCTGATGAGTCAGGTGTACTGTTTGGGTACACTATTGATGATATAAACAATGAAGTTGGTATAAAAAAGTTCTGCGAATCACTACCTGAGTGTTGGATAGACCTATCTGGTGAATGGGTAAAACTACCGGAATATCAAGAACATAACGGATCAACAGGAAAAAAACGGGCTCAAGATCAAGCGCGTCAAAAGCGTCACAGGTCTGTCACAGATACGTCACGCAGCAATGGTGACAAAAAAGCTACTAGAGAAGAGAAGAGAAGAGAAGATAATAAAAAAAGTAATAAAAAAAGATTTATTAAACCCAAACCACAGGAAGTAACCGACTATGCTTTGACAATAGACTTTGTTTTGGATGGTGAACATTTCTGTGACTACTACCAAACGCGAGGCTGGGAGTTAAAACGCAATCAACCGATGAAAGATTGGAAGGCAGCTGTAAGCACATGGAAAAGAAACGCTGTAAAGAATGGTGAGGCATCTGATAGCTCACAGGTTGTTGATCCCATCGGTAAAAGGATAGATGAGATAAAGGCCGGGCAGGAAGCTGGAAAGAGTTTATTTATAAACGTCAGGGATGAAGGTTTGGTAGAAGTTGCATTATATACCGGTTTTTTTGAATACAAGTCTGATTCATCAAAACGAACAAACGCATACCAGTATTTGAAAGCAGGTAATGTTGTTCAGGTAGGTGATGGGGGTGAGTGATATGAGTAATGCGATTGTAAGAGGGTGCAATAACTGCGTGAACGTAGAGCAGCAGCTTTCCTGTGATGAATGTTTCGGGTGCGTTTGCTTGAGTGGTTGGAAGCTGAAGCCGCGCAATGACGGTAGTTGTTTAATTTGTGGTTGCCATAGCGTTGACCGGGATGATGAAGACAGGTGCAGGAAGCACCTTTGTCAATCTAGCAATGTTGAAACGCTAAGGGTGGCATCTGTATGAACCAGAAGACGTTATTGGAGGTTAATGGGTGAATACTGAAATCGTATCAGCAGAACAATTCTTCGCCCCGGCAACCACAGGCCCGATTGATGGTTTGATTGCTGAGTATGAAGGTGAACTTGGAACGATTGACCTAGTTGCATCGTTCATGGATCAGGATGGTACAAAAGCCGCCTTTGAGTATTTCTCAGATGGACACAGTAAGCTTGAAAAGAATCGGGCGTATTACGGCGGTCAGTATATGTTTGACCGTAAGTATGCGGTTGCTGCGATCAATTCGCGCTATTGGCAGAGGGCGTTGCAGTTGACGGATGTGTTGGATTACATGCCAGCCAAAAAGCGGGATGCATGGCATGAGCAGATAAGAGAAATGAAAGCGCCGGACTTTGAGGAAGAAACGGTAAAAGCAACATTACTGTCAATGATGAATCAGCGCATGGACTACCTGGCTGAAATGGTTGATGGCATCTTTACCGGGCTATCTGGCGAGCATGTGACAAACAGGCCGGAAGGCTTTGGCAAACGCATGATAATTGATGGTGTTTACAGTACATATTACAGCGGGCACAAAGAAGGATTGGTCCATGATATGCGCTGTGTGATTGCCAAGTTTATGGGGCGCGATCACCCACCTTATGGAACAACAGGGCGCGACCTTCGCTATTTCCGTAGATCAACAGGTGTATGGCATAATGTAGATGGTGGCGCATTCAGGATTCGCGTTTACAAGAAAGGCACGGCACATATCGAGATCAATCCAGATATGGCTTATAGGCTAAATCAGATACTTGCATACCTGCACCCAATGGCAATTCCTGCACCACATCGGACAAGGCCTAACGCCAAGCGTGCAAAATCATTCACAATGATTCACAGGCCAATTCCATTTGCTGTGCTTGAGCAAATAGCAGGGAAGCGTATTGAGAAAAACAAGCTTGAACTAGGCTATGAATGGAAAAAGAAAGATAAGCACATCAGGAAAGCAGTTGATGAACTGATGCAGGCGATAGGAGGCGCATTTGTAAGCCCTTGTAATTATGTTTTTGATTACGACCCGACTGACGTTATTGGTGAATTGGTTTCGAGTGGTACGATACCAGACCAGAAATCACATCAGTATTACCCGACCCCGGAAACGCTGGCGCTGAAGGCAATCGAGATAGCCGACATTGGGCCAGACGGCAAAGTGCTGGAGCCATCGGCAGGGCAGGGCGGTATTGCTGACTATCTACCGAAGGATAGAACAACCTGTGTCGAAATCAGTAAATTGAACTGTGCGATACTGCAGGCGAAAGGATTTACATTTCTTAACGCATCGTTTCTTGAAACACTCAATTTGAATAAATTTGACAACATCATTATGAACCCGCCTTTTAGCGAAGGTCGTGCAAAGGATCATGTAGAGCATGCTGCCTCAATGTTGGCAGATGGAGGTAAATTAGTGGCAATTCTGCCTGCATCGTTTCACGGAAAAGATATGCTGCCAGGCATGCAAACATTATGGCACGGTCCATTTGAAAACCAGTTTGTCGGCACATCGGTTGCAGTGACAATCATGGAGGTGAACAAGTGAACTTCACCAAACTAAAACCCATACACCATGCAAAGTAAGAATAAAAAGCAGCCCACAAAAGCGGAGCGTGCTCATATTGAGCGTGTGAAATCTCTCCAATGCTCTATATGTGATTCTTTCGAGCCATCGGAAGCGCATGAGCAGAAGCAGGGACAGTGGTTCACAAGCGTTGCTCTTTGTTCCGAATGCCACCGAGATCCAGTTATGGGGTGGCATGGCCAGAAGCGTGCGTGGTTGATACGGAAGGTGGATATGCTTAACGCTTTGAATGTGACGGTTAGAAGGTTGATGGAATGACGATCGCATACAACCAAGATGGCATCCAGTTATGGCATGGCGAAGTGTTGGACTGCCTGCGAAATATGGACTCTGATTCTTTTCACGGTTGCCTGTGTGATCCACCATACGGGCTAAACTTTATGGGTAAACAATGGGACCATGGCGTTCCATCAGTTGAGGTGTGGAGTGAAGTACTGCGCGTGCTAAAACCTGGAGCCATGCTTATGGCATTCGGCGGCACACGAACACATCACCGGCTGGCCTGCGCGATAGAGGATGCAGGTTTTGAGCTTAGGGACTGCATGATGTGGCTGTACGGATCTGGCTTCCCAAAATCTCACAATATCAGCAAGGGGATTGATAAGCAGGCTGGCGCAGAGCGGGAAGTACTTGGCGTTAAAAATGTCGGTCTTGGAAATAAGCGAGGCGATGGATTCAATCATGCAGGCACCGAAAGCGGCGTACCGGTGACAGGGCCAGCAACAGACGATGCAAAAACGTGGGATGGCTACGGTACCGCGCTAAAACCAGCTTGGGAGCCTGTTATTCTGGCAATGAAGCCGATTGATGGGACTTTTGCAGAGAATGCGCTGAAGCATGGTGTGGCAGGGATGAATATTGCCGAGGGAAGAATACCAGGCGAGCCATGGACATTTGGAGTGCAAACTGATTTACGTGGTGGAGGGTACGGAAGCAAGAGGCCATCAGAAGGCGATATCTTTCGCAAGAATGTAGAGGGTGGCCAAGATGGCCGATGGCCTGCTAATCTCATTCTGGATGATGAAAGCGCCGAAGCCTTGGATGATCAGGCGGGAGTTCGCAGTTCTGGCAAGATGAAAGCAGGAACTGTGAGGAAAAACAGGGCAGGCTTCACAGGGAACATGCCAACGCATGTGGCGGTAGATACACCAGGCGACTCTGGCGGCGCATCAAGATTCTTTTACTGTGCGAAAGCTGATAGATCAGAGCGTAATGCCGGTTTGAAGGGGAAAGAAAAGCGATCACTTAACTGGTCTTCTGGTGAGCAATCGCCCGGCACATTTCAAAGCGAAGGCACGGATAGAACGTCTGAGAATTTTCATCCTACAGTCAAACCTATTGATCTATGCCGATATCTGGCAGCACTTACATTGCCACCGGCAACAGGCCAGCCGCGCAAGTTGCTTGTGCCGTATTCAGGTTCAGGCTCTGAGATTCTTGGTGCATATCGGGCAGGATGGGATAAAATTACAGGGATAGAAAAAGATGGCGAGTATATTCACGATATTGCCATTCACCGGATCAAACATGAAACCAAGCAGGGGAAGATGTTTTGACCGG
>JAGLNB010000284.1 GCA_023139715.1 Planctomycetota bacterium
TCGGGCGAAGAAAAATGGCGTTTCAGCAGGCCAATCCCAATGCAAAACTGATTAGTATGGGCATTGGCGATGTTACTGAACCGCTGGCACCGGCTGTAATCGAGGCAATGAAAAAAGCTGTTGACCAAATGAGCCAAAAAGAAACTTTCAAAGGTTATGATGATGGCGGCATTGGCTACGAGTTTTTAAGAAAAGCAATTAGCGAAAAGGATTTCAGAAGTCGCGGCATTGATATTGACATTGATGAAATAATTGTCAGTGACGGTGCAAAATGCGATACAGGTAATATGCAGGAAATATTCGGCTGCGAAAATATCGTAGCTGTAACCGACCCTGTTTATCCGGTTTATGTGGATACAAATGTGATGGCTGGTCGAAGCGGCCTGGCAGCTGAAAAGGGCAGATACGATGGAATAGTTTATATGCCCTGCACTGAGCAAAATGGTTTTGTGCCGGAACTGCCGAACAAAAAAGTCGATTTGATTTACCTTTGTTTTCCAAATAATCCGACCGGTGCTGTAGCAACAAAAGAGCAACTCGCAAAATGGGTCAATTACGCCAGAAAAAACAAGGCGATAATTCTTTTTGATGCTGCCTATGAATCTTTTATTAGCGAAAAAAATATTCCGCATTCGATTTACGAAATCGATGGTGCGAAAGAGGTGGCTATTGAGTTCAGGAGTTTTTCAAAAACCGCTGGCTTTACGGGTGTGAGATGTGCCTTTGTAGTTGTGCCGAAACAATTACTGGCTTATACAAAAGATGGCAAAGCTATTAAAGTTGCCCAAATCTGGAAAAGGCGGCAATGCACAAAATTCAACGGCGTATCCTACATAACCCAGCGGGGAGCAGCTGCGATTTACAGCGAGCCGGGCCAAAAGCAGATTAAAGAAACAATAAAAATTTATATGAATAATGCAAAACTTATCCGCCAAAAGCTCGGCGAACTCGGCTATACAATTTATGGCGGAGTAAATGCACCATACGTCTGGCTGAAAACTCCCAAAGGCCTTGGCTCGTGGGAATTTTTTGATAAGCTGTTAGATAAAGCTCATATTGTTACAACTCCCGGTGCAGGTTTTGGCTCAGCTGGCGAAGGTTTTGTTCGGCTTACTGCATTTGGCCAACTGGAAAATGTCAAGGAAGCGATGGAGCGGTTTGGGAAAATTTAACAAAGATGCTCAAATCAACAACCGCATATATTGGCCTTGGCAGCAATCTCGGCGACAGAACTGAAGCTATAAACAATGCAGTTAGAATGCTCTTTGCATCCGGGCAAATCGGAGTTGCCGCAGTTAGCGATATAATTGAAACTGCTGCTCTCGGCGACTGCCAGCAGCCGAACTATCTGAACTGCGTTGCAAAAATCGAAACATCCTTAAACGCAAAAAATTTATTCAATAAACTCTGCGGAATCGAAGCGAAACTTGGCAGAATTCGGCTGAGCAATGGTTCGACAAGGACTTCGGCTGAGCTTAGTCGAATGCCCTCACCATCCAAATGGTCGCCGAGAACTATCGATTTGGATTTGCTGCTTTTTGGCGATGAAATCATAAATGATACAAATTTAATCGTTCCGCATTCGCAGATGCATTTGCGAACTTTTGTGCTAAAAGGAATGTGCCAATTGGATAGCCAATTATTGCATCCGGTATTAAAGGAATCGATGAATAATTTAGCTGCTCGATTAAACGGAGCTGATTTTGCGCTCAATTATAAATCGGTTCAGCTTATTAGTATAGCCGGAGTTATTGGTGTGGGCAAAACCACTCTTGCAGAAAAACTTTCATCTCTGCTGGATTGCAAAATACTTTTCGAAGCTTACGATACGAATCCATTTATGCCCGAAGTTTACGCAGGAAAAAAACAGGCGGCACTGGACAGCCAGATGTATTTTCTAAAAAGCAGAATAAAACAATTAGACAGTAAAAAAATGAGGCCATCAAAGCCGGTTATTAGTGATTACGTTTTTGAAAAAGAGCTTATTTACGCTAACCAACTACTTGATGCAGAGCAGCTGGTTTTGTATAAGGAAAAATATAATGCTGTTAGCAGCGAAGTTTCTCCGCCGGTTTTGGTTATTTATCTTCGTGATTCAGCTGAAAATTGTCTTGAGCGGATTCACCGACGCAGCCGGCCATACGAGCAGCAAATTAAGCTGGATTTCTTAAATGCCCTTGACGCTGATTATGAAAACCTTTTCAATAGCTGGAAACGTTGTCCTGTTATTCGCATCCAGGCTGCAAAACTGGATTATTCGCAGGATGATTGGACTGAACATTTGGTAAGGCAAATACGAAGCTATATTATTGGTACTTCCGTCATTGCGAAGGAGCTTTAGCGATTGCGGCAATTTCAGGTATTCGCAAGGTTAGGATTGCTTTGCTATGCTCGCAATGACAATTATGGTATTACTATCAAATGAAAATTTCAGAAACAATAAAATCTGTTAGAGAATTAGTCAATACTGCTCGCAAAGCGGGTAAAAAAATCGGCTTTGTTCCAACTATGGGCGCTCTGCACATCGGTCATATTTCGCTGATTGAAGAAGCTGTAAAACAATGCGATTTTGTCGCAGTTAGTATCTTTGTAAATCCCACACAATTTAGCGTTGGCGAAGATTTCCAAAAGTATCCTCGGCCGCTTCAAGCTGATTTGGAGATTTGCAAAAAGGCGGGAGTTGATGTCGTTTTTGCTCCGAGTATAAAAGAAATGTACCCAAACGAAAATTTAACGTGGGTAAATGTAGAGAAAATAACCGAGCCGCTTTGCGGAAAATCACGACATGGTCATTTTCGCGGAGTAGCGACAGTCTGTACCAAACTTTTTAATATTGTTGTTCCTGATTTTGCTTACTTTGGTCAAAAAGATGCTCAGCAAGCGGCTGTAATCAAACAAATGATTAGCGACTTGAATATGCCGGTTGAAATCGTTGTTTGTCCGACCGTTCGCGAAAAAGATGGCCTTGCTGTCAGCAGCAGAAATCAGTATTTGAGCCGGCAGCACAAAAAAGATGCTACTTTAATTTATAAATCGCTGCAAAAATGTCAGCAGATGATTTTGGCTGGCGAAGAAGATGTTTCGGTGATTATTGATGGTATTGGCCAGATATTAAGCCAGTCGCCGGCTATAGAAATAGAATACATAAGCGTTGTCGATGCTCAAACGCTGCAAAATCTCACGAAAATTTCCGGCAAAGTCCTCGTGGCGATTGCGGTTAAAATTGGCTCCACTCGGCTGATTGACAACATCCTGGTGGACACAAACGAATAATAATGTATAATTATACATTGATTGTTAACGATATTTAAGAGAGTCAGATTTATGCTTCTAAAAATGTTAAAAAGTAAATTGCACCGTGCAACCATTACGGATGTGAAATTGCATTATCCCGGCAGTATAGCTATAGATTCTGCACTTATGAAGGCAGCTGGTATTTTGCCTTACGAAGCGGTTGTGATTGCTGATTTGAATAACGGCAACCGTCTGGAAACTTATGCTATTGAGGCCGAAGCAGGCAGTGGTAAAGTTGTTGTTCTGGGAGCAGCTGCTAAACTTATCAATCCCGGCGATATTGTCATTATTTTCGCTTTTGCTCTCTGCGAACCCGAAGATGCTGAAAAAATTAAGCCGAAAGTCGTTGTGCTTAGCGAAAATAATAAAATAAAGAATAGTTAATAAAAACTATACGTTGCACGCTAAAAATGTTTCCTGAACTTTTCGAGATACCATTTACCGATTTGACCATAAAGAGCTACGGCACGATGATGGTCATTGGTTTTTTGCTTGCTGTCTTTTTGATAAGACGCTTGAGCCGCAGCATCACTCCAAATTCTACGCTGATTACTAATGCCGCTCTTTACGCACTAATTGGCGGAATATTGGGCGCTCGTCTATTTTATGTAATCCATTACTTTGACCAATTTAAGGGAAATTTACTTTCTGCTTTTGCAATCTGGCGGGGCGGCCTTGAGCTTCTCGGCGGCTTACTCGCAATTGTTGTTATCTTTGTTTATCTTCGCTGGCATAAACTCCCAGTTCGCCGCTACCTTGATATTCTGGCAATTGGAATAATGCTTGCGCTTTCATTCGGCAGAATTGGCTGCTTTTTGAATGGCTGCTGTTTCGGTGCACCAACTGATTTGCCATTTGGTGTCCAATTTCCATATGGCTCATTTGCCTATCACAGCCAGATTGAGCCGGATTTGGCGAGAAATCGGACAGAGCCGCTATTGGAATTGCCGAAAGATTTTTTTGAATTTTATTATGAAAATGGAATACTGCTCTCAGCTTTATTGCCGTATGAAGATTTAACAGCTGAACAAAAGCAAATGGTTAGCAGCGGTCAATATCAATGTTTGTCGGTTCACCCGACTCAATTGTATTCGTCAGCTGCCGGGGGTTTATGGTGTGTTATTCTTTATTTTTTCTGGCGGAAAGGACAAAAAACAAATAACGCTAAAAAAGGAAAGGGAATTTTTAAATCCGGCTGCACATTTGGATTGATGTTTATTCTTTACGGCTTTGGCAGATTCTTTATAGAATTTCTGCGTGATGATAATCCGATAGGATTCGATGGGCTTACAATATCGCAGAACATAAGCAT
>JAGLNB010000285.1 GCA_023139715.1 Planctomycetota bacterium
GCTCATCATCAACTATAAATATATTCTGTTTTGAGTGATTCACTTCCTACCCCTTTTCTTTCCGCATTAAAGTGTATTGGCAGAGTAACGTAAAAAGTTGTTCCGCTGCCATACTTGCTTTCTGCTCGGATATTTCCGCCGTACTTTGCGATTAATTGTTGCACGATGCAAAGCCCCAAACCGGTTCCCTGTCCTGACGGCTTGGTTGTAAAAAATGGCTCGAATATCTTTTCAAGTTTTTCCTTTTCGATTCCGCCGCACGTATCAGCAAACATCAATTCAACATTATCATCTTTGACTTTTCCGCTGATATTTATCTCGCTGCGTTTTTTTCCATCAGATGCCTGTGTTGCATTTTGAATCAGTGAAAAGAAAAGTTGCTCAACGTCATTTTGGTTGACGTAAATCGAAGGTAGTTTATCAAGCTCTTTAAGGTTTATAATAACTTTTTGATGCCTTGCGCTTTTATTCAAAAGGCCGACAACTCTTTCGCCAACGCTTTGCAGACTCACCTGGTCAAATACTGTTCCTGAAGATTTTCTACTGAAGCTGCAGAATCGCTCAACAATTGCCACAGCATTTTCAACTTCGCTGAGCGAATTTCTAAGATAATCCATAGCCGGCTCAGGAGATGACACTTCCAGCAATTCATCAAGCGAATTTTCGATTGACAAACCAATCACAGTAAGCGATTGATTCAGTTCGTGGGCAAGTGTTGCGCTTAGCGTTCCAAGTGAAGCGAGCAGTTCTGCTCTTGCCATTTTTTTACGGTACTCCTTTAGCGTTTGTTCTGCGCTTTTTCTCTCTATTGCGTATCGCAATGCCCGCTGCAAAGAACTGCTGTCAACGTGTCCTTTTACAAGATAATCCTGTGCCCCGTGCTGAACAGCTTTAACAGCAAGCGTTTCATCGCCAATTCCTGTCAGCGCAACTATCGGCAGATGTGCGGCTCGGGCATACACACTGAAAAAGGTTTCCAGACCTTGACTATCCGGCAGCCCCAAATCCAGCAGAACCAAATCATAATCATTGCGGTCAAGCAAAACCAAGCCGTCTAAAAGTTTACCTGCACACTCAAGCTCAAATCTGTAGTTAGCTCCATCGCTCAGCATATCCTCTATAAGACGAACATCTCCGGGATTATCTTCGATGAGCAAAACTTTTATTTCTTTTTCATCCATTTCATGGCCATCTTTCGCTAATTGCTGTTTTTGAATATTTTTTAATAAATTGCTTTAAGCCGAGTGCCCTAACATCGGGACAGCTCGGCATATTTGCAATTTACAAACACCGTACAAAAGCCAGAATTAACTTAAAGCAATTTTAAAATTTAGCTTTTGTGAATAACTTCTCTCGAAGTTGAACTTGTAGCGGCTGCGGTCATATCCTGTTTTGCAACAACCGGAATAATCTGATTGTCAGCTGTTATGACTGCCTTGATGTAATCCGCTGTCAGGGGACGTTTATCCATTTCTATTTTTCCCGCTGATTCACGAACTCGCATCACTTCCACACAATCTTCAAGCGTCGGCAAACTGAGAACGATGTACTCTCTTTCGCTGTCAGCAAAAATCTCGTCGAGATGCCTGGGATGGAAATCGCTTTCACTCATTGCAAAATCTCCTCAATTCTTCAAAATATTAGCATTCGTTTTTTCAACACACTATTTCGGCACTACTTACTAAAAAGCTATCGGACATATTAAGGCGGCTTTTAACCGGACAATCTCTGGTTATGACTATCGAAAAACCTGGTTTTTCAGCCGCATATTCTCGGCAATTTTCAAGAGCTGTCCTTAAACTTCCACACAAGTCAACCCTTCCCTTATGGCATATTTCACCAGCTCAGCTACGCTTTGAACATTTAGTTTGCTCATCAGGTGGCTGCGATGCCATTCGATGGTTTTAGTACTGAGATGCAGTTCTTTTGCGCTAATTTTTGTGGATTTGCCTTCTGAAATCAGCTGCAATACTTCTCGTTCCCTCGCCGTCAAAACGCAGTAAGCCGAAGCATCATCGCCTAAGTCCGACTGCTGAAGATATTCTTCCATTACTATTTTACTTACGTTTGGACTTAAGTAATTTTTGCCCTCTGCCACATTTCGTATCGCGCAGATCAGTTCTTCAAACGCGCAGTTTTTCGGAACATATCCACTTGCACCGGCTTTTAGCATTTCTCTAACCGAGCGTCTGTCGCAATGAGCCGAAAGAGCCACAATTTTCGTATTCGGCATTTCGTGAACTATCTGACGTGTGGCCTCAATGCCATTTAGATTCGGCATAGTTATATCCATCACAACCACATCGGGATTTAGCCGGCCGGCCAATTCAACGGCCACTCTTCCATCCTGCGCCTGGCCGAGAACTTCAATTCCAGGTTCACTTTCAAGAAGAGCTGCTATTGCCTGACGCACTATTTCGTGGTCATCAACTATTAGTGTTTTTATTTTCATAGCTACTGCCTCGCTTTTTATTAAAAACTTCCTTCGTAAACCTGAGTTTCCAATTCGGCAAAACCCCTGCACACTATCAGGAAAAACCCTGCTTATGTTTTTTTTGAGCCATAACGTGTCCAAAAACGGCTTCGCTAAAAGCAAAAAATAAATGAACGTCCCATAAAAAATTTAGAATTAAGAATTTAGAATTGTAAATTTGTTGCTCGACCGTCTTTACTAACAACCCGTCTTCGCCAAAGCTACGACGTAGCAAGCAACCAGCAACATCAAATTTTGAAATTTTTCATCTTCTTTTTTTGGCATTTGCGTTTTTTTATTTTATGTTTTAGATGGCCGGTTTTTTTAACGGCAGAACTTTTAATTTGGATGGAGAGATTCAGATGAAAACTGTACAGGACATTTCAAATACACCGACCATAAGAACAGAGCTTCTCTTTGGTGAGCTGCTCGCATCAAAAGGGCTATTAACACGTGAAGAATTGAATTCGGCCTTGACCGAACAAAACGACCACGGCGGACGGCTCGGCGAAGTTTTGCACCGACTCAAATTACTTGACGAGGAAGATGTTACCTGCGCATTGGCTGAGCATCTTTCTATGGAATACATACGGCTTGACGATGCAACAACTATTGATACGAACATTGCACGTCTGGTTCCTGAATCAATTGCAAAACGATTTTGCCTTGTCGCCCTTAGAGAAAATGAAAGTGAAGCAGATAAAAAAGTTATCGTTGCAATGGCTGACCCGCTGAACGTAATTGCAATAGATACTGTTACTCTGAAGATGAAACGGCAGATTGAAATAGTAATCAGCTCTCCCAAAGAAATTCGCCAGACAATAGAAAAAGCTTATCACGGCTGCGATATTGAAGAGCAGAGTCTTCGCGACCTCGTAAAACTTGAAGCAAAAGATGAATTGCCAAACGATTCATCCGGCCGGGATGCCGTGCAAAATATGGACAGTCAGGCCGCTGCAACTCAGGCACCTGTTGTTCGTTTTGTTTCTCTAATGCTGAGCCACGCTGCCAAAAGCAGAGCAAGCGACATTCACGTTGAGCCGCAGGAATACTCAATGTTGATTCGTATGCGAATTGATGGAACGCTTCGAGAGATGGTTCCGCCGGCGAGAAATATGCAGGCAGCTGTAGTTACGCGGTTGAAGATTCTTTCAGATATGAATATTGCCGAGCATCGCCTGCCGCAGGACGGTCGATTCAAAATAAAAAATTCCCATGGAAAAGATATAGACATTCGCGTATCAGCCATTCCAACTATTTACGGCGAAAAAATCGTAATGCGAATTCTCGATGCTTCTTCGGCCGGCCACGACTTAAATAAGGTTGGCTTTGAGCCGGAATTTCTTGAAGAGTTCAAAGATGCGCTTTCGCAACCGCACGGAATTATAGTTGTTACAGGCCCAACCGGCAGCGGCAAAAGCACTACGCTTTATTCAGCTTTGAATTATTTGAAAGACCCGGCGAAAAATATAACAACCGTCGAGGACCCTGTTGAATATCGCCTCGCCGGAATAAATCAGATTCAGGTCAAGCCGGAAATAAATCTCGATTTCGCATCGTGTCTTCGTGCGATTTTAAGACAGGACCCTGATATTGTTTTAATCGGCGAAATCCGCGACAAAGAAACCGTTGAAATAGCAATCAAGGCCTCACTAACCGGCCATCTTGTTTTGAGTACGTTCCATACTAACGATGCTCCAAGTGCGATTAGCAGATTTGTTTATATGGGAATTGACCCGTGTCTTTTGGCCTCATCTTTGAATATGGTTGTGGCCCAGCGGCTGGTAAGAAAAATCTGCGAGCACTGCAAAGAGCCGGTTACAATCAGTGAAGAAATTCTAAAACGTCTTAAAATTTCACCTGAGCAGGCCAAAGATGCTGTGTTTTACAAAGGTCGCGGCTGCAAGGCCTGCGGCCAAACCGGCTATCATGGCCGACTGCCAATCTTTGAAGTGCTGACACTCGACAACCAAATGCGGCAGGAGCTGATAGAAGGCGCTGGAGAGGCCAGGATAAGACAGCTCTCACAGCAAAATGGAAATGGCGGCCTGCTTCAAAGCGGAGCAAATAAAGTTCTGCAGGGACTGACCACCGCTGAAGAAATCCTAAAAACTGCCTTTACAGAAAGTACACGCAAAAGAAATGTGAATTGAGAATTATTATTGGGACTATAAATCAAAAATAGTCCGTAAATTCAAAAAGCCGCCAAAACTGTAAATGTCCGCTATTGCACCACGTAGTTCCCGTAATTGTAATAATCAACTATTAAACGTAAACTTTAATTAGGCAATGTTTATAACAATATCGTGAAGAAAGGATGTGATTTTGGGTTTATTATAGGAGCAACCTTGACTTGTCACCAAATTTAAGATGCAAACGGATATAATGATGATGAGTTCCAGCTAAACCATGGGGTTTTAAACACCGATAAGAAAAACGCAAAACTCAAAGTTGAAAGTGTAAAACCAAAACTAAAAACTTAAAATTTAAAGACAAGTAAGTTTTGAATTTTGGGCTGTGGTTTTCAGTTTTATTTATTAGTTGAGAAGTTAAGGTCAATGAAAAGTTACAAGTACATAGCTCGTGAT
>JAGLNB010000286.1 GCA_023139715.1 Planctomycetota bacterium
TAATTTTTATACGCGAAACAATCGCCGAATGCATTTGATGAGGTGGCCGCATTTTCTCATACAACCTGCCATCAACCCTGTATCTAACTCTCAGCTTTTTATTGTCCGGCTCAATATGAATATCGCTGGCGTTTTCCCTGACCGCATTATAAAGAAGGTAGTTAACCAGTTTTACCACCGGCGACTGGCCGGCAATTTCCTCAAGATTACTTATATCCTGAGTAATATTTTCTATGAGCGTAAAATCTTCAAGTCCTTCATCATCGATAATATCATCGATAACAAAAACATTCGCAGCCGGCAGATAATTCTGGAGCGTTGCTTTAATATCTTTGGCCGTTGCACAAACTATCTGCACTTTGCAGCCGCTTATACGCTCGATTTCATCAGTAAGAAACACGTTGGTCGGCTCACTGACCGCAACAGTTAAGACATTAAAAACCTTAAATAAAGGCAGGACAACATGCTCCTCGAGAAATTCCCTCGGCAAAATTTCGAGTGTTTTTGCATCACAGATTTTAGGACTAACTTGTGCATATGGCACACCGTATGATTGAGCAAGAGCTGCGACAATCTGGTTTTCCGTACAAAAGTCCATTTCAACGAGAAGTTCACCAAGCAATTTGCGATGCCCTTTTTCGCTCTGCCGCGAAAGAGCTTTTTCTATCTGCTCAGCCGTTACCACTCCGCTGGCAAGCAGCAACTGGCCAAGCGGCATCTTATTTTGTACAGCTAATTTTCCCATAGTTCTAATCTCGAATAACAAATCGTATTACACAAAGCTTTTTACTGCCTGAGTAAGTTCAGCATAATTATCAAACTCTTTTTCCAGCTGAGTAATTTCCAGAATTTTTTCGCAATTTTCATCAAGCCCGGCCAATCTAATTTCACAATTGTTTTCGTTGCAGTAATCTCTTAGCCAGAGCATCTTTTCCAGGCCTTCACTGTCGATAAAACCTACTTCACTCATATCCAGCACAATACCCCGCTTGTTTGCAGAGACCACATTCATAACAGTATTTTGAAACATTTCGGCAAATTCACTATCAAGTTCGCCCTGCAATTCAACAACCGTAACATCGTCATAATCCTGCGTTTTTATTTTCATCTTATTAATGTCCCCACAGCTACAGTTCCATAATTTGAAAAACTGCCCGCCTGATAAGCCCCGCCAAATCCATCCTGCATCATATCCCAAAGACGATAGACATCGCTGGCCATAAATATTTTTCCAACTTTTTCATCGAACTGCGTACCCAAACCTTTTTGGATTTGTTCAAGTGCTTTTTCAACCGTCATTGCATTTCTGTAAGTTCGCTTTGATGTCATAGCATCAAAACTATCAGCCAAACCAACAATTCGGCCTATAAGCGGTATCTGTTCGCCAGACAAATTATTGGGATAACCTTTTCCATCGATTCTTTCGTGATGACACAAAACGCCGGGAACAACATCCTTCATCTGTTTTATGTCGCCGAGTATACTTGCACCTATCGACGGATGCGTTCTTATGCAATCCAATTCATCCTCGGTCAATTTGCCATCTTTTCGCAGTACAATTCCGCTTATTCCTATCTTTCCAATATCGTGCAATAGGCCGGCGAGATAAATTTTATGGATTTGCTCTTCACTCAAATCAAGCTTTTCCGCAATCCATTTTGAAATGAAAGCCACTCTTTCAGAATGACCACGTGTATATTTATCTTTTGCATCGATACTATTTGTCAGTGCTTTTAGCGAACCGATAAACAAATCTTTCAAATCGCCAAATAATCTGCCGTTCTCGACAAAGACCGCACAGCTGTTTGCCACCGAGTTTAAAAGTTTGACATCGGTACTATCGAAATCCGGTTTATCTATTCTATTTACTGCCACCATAAGTCCGATTACTGAATCTTCGTTGTGATTTCCCCATTCGCCATCAGCTGACGCTTTTTCCCTGCCGCACAATGGCACAACGATTATATTTTTTATTTCCTTCGGCCATCTGTATTTGAAAGGCGAATCGACTTCACTATCAAGCAGAGCTTCTTTGCCGCTGTTTATTTCATCAAGCAATCTGTCGTGCAATGTAGCTACTGCCTGCTCATTTATATCTATAAGTCCGGAACCGGCTGTCAGCACCAAACGCTTTTCGCCATCTATATTTTTTTCCAGCAGTATCGCTATACCTTCAACCAAAACAATATCAGTCAAACTATCGCAAGCCATCTGCAAAAAGTTTGCATCCGTTTCGGTAACTTTCATATTGGTACTTAGTTTATGCAGCAATACCAATTCTTCATAAACCTGTGAAAGCTCTGTACCTATCATTTCAAACTGCTTTTCGCTTTGTGCTGCAATTTGAAGTTTCTCTGCCAGAATAACAAGCATTTTAGCTGGAATTGTATTTTCTATTTTATCACTGCTATTTTTCTTTTCACCAATATCCACTATAGCGGCCACCGCCTGCACATCATCATTCGGTTTAACAACAACTGATAAAAATCTATCATCATTTATTGACAACATACCGCTGGATTGCATTTGATTTGCAGATTTCTTTTGAATACTCCGCAAACAATTAGCAATAATTAAATTTTCATCGCTGTCAAAGCCGCTCTTTTCACAACGAAG
>JAGLNB010000287.1 GCA_023139715.1 Planctomycetota bacterium
TTCAAAGAAACCTTTGTTCTTTAAATACTGGTAAAGATAAGAGACACCAACAAGCGTTACCCCAGTCGCCAAAAAACCAGTGATTCTAAAAACGCTCTTGACGGTGCTCATATCAAGAATGAAAACTTTGGCAAGCAACAAGCCAAACAGGCCAAGTGAAATATATCTCAGCACTGCTGTTTTTCGCCAGAATCCCACTGTCATTAATGCCACACCATATATCGCCCACATTACCGATATATACATATTCGACAGAAATCTCCAATTTGCGATTTTTTCCGCGTATCTGTTTTTGCAATACCAGTAAAGATATATTTGTTCGCTCAGTAAAACCCAAAGTACAAATATTGCAGCCAACACAAATATACCGGATAATACGAGACTGCTATTGTCTTCTTGTGCAGCTTGCCTTAAGAACCATGCTGCTGCAAATAGTCCAGCAACAAACAAAATTGCAAACACAAAATTAGCATTAGCAAATATTGTAAAACTATCGTGATAGATTTCTGTAAACGAAATCATTGTAAAAACCGACCCTGTTAATCCAAGAACTATAGCCAAAACTTTACACAATTTACCTGCAGGACAAATCGGCCTTATGACAAGCAATAAAGTAAATATAGAGAAGATTGCAATAATGCCCTCTATGAAATGAATACCCCTAACTACTCCTTCGGCAATGTTGTAATCACAATGCCAGAACCATTCCATCATAACAGCAAACATCAGAACAAGTATTGAGACTGAATGAAGGATTTGCGAGATAATACCGCAGCACTCAACTTCTATCTCCAAACTTCGCCTGTAAAGAATATGGCAGATAGCTATAGCGACGGATACAAAAAACCAGCTGCCAAAAGCCGGGTTAAATACTAAACTAAAAGCTCCTGTATGCATCGGCAGCTGATGGATTAACTGACCCAAACTTAATAACATTGCTATAGCAGCAGCAATTTGAGTCCAGATACTTTTGTATTTAAATCCGATTACTACAAGCACAACAGCTTCAATTGCCCAAGCCATCGCGATAGCATACATTTTCAAGTAGAGCGGCACTGCAATCGTAAGAAAAAACATTCCAATTACCAATAATGAAAGTCGCAGATTCAGGTCCTGTTTACAGCGTTTTATGACTATATTCATTATGATAAGATGTGCTGCACACAGGCCAACAGCACAAAAAGAAAGTTCCATCCGATATTTTGTGAAAAGAATTGTCCATAAATAGTAAAATGTAATGACCGCATTGGCCAGTACAAGCAAAACATCCTCTTTCTGGGCCTTTATTTTTTTGACAAGTCCATTAAATAGTGGCAGTACCAAATAGACTACAAAAAATACGCCCAGCCAACCAAGTGCTACAGCCATTTGTTTATCAGCTTCTTTGGTCGCTTTCATTGCAGGCCAAAAAAACTTTTCGAACCAGCCAGTGTAAAGAATAATTGTTCCAACAAAAGCAACCAGGTTTACTGCCCGCCATTTTCGATAATAAGCACTAAGCATCGCACCTGTTCCTAAAACCAAAACATAAGTGAACAAAGGTACAGGCATGTTTTCGCCGGTTGAAACTATCACTGGCGTTAAAAAACCACCTATTAAGGATAAAACCGCAATTAAAATTTCATTGAGACTAACTGCATAAAGCATAGCTGCAAAGGTTATCAGAATTGCCAGAACAAAAGCTGAAATAGAGTCAATCAAGCCGTAGAATTGGTAAGCTGAAAAAACAGCTGCATAAAGTATTGCAAAACCAAGAGCTGTTACTGCCTTGGCAACTATATCGTATCGGCGTTTGCGTGTTATTTCGCCTATACAAAGAGCAACAAGCCCTGAGACAGAAGTTATAACAACTCTACCGAGAGGGCCTACAATGGAATTGTCATAAGCATACTTAAGAAAAAATCCGACTCCGACAATTACCGTAATAATTCCGGCTACAAGAACCCACCTTGTGCCAATTAGCTGTTCGATGGTAGCAGTTTGGGATACGCCAACAGTGCCCTTTTTTATTTCGATGATTTTATCGGCTTGCGGCGGATATTCTTCTTCTTTGGCTTCCAATAGTTCTCTATCCAGTGGCAGGGTTATAGCAGTTTCTTTTGGCCTTAGCGATTCCACTGGTTCTCTCTCGGGAGATCCGGCTATGAAAGTGCTTTTCTTCTGAATCTGTAGAAAAAGTTCTTTTGTTTTATTCAACGCAATAATCGCAATGATTAAAGCCACTGGCCCTGACAAAAGTAAGCCAACACCCAAAACAATTAAAAGAATAAAAA
>JAGLNB010000288.1 GCA_023139715.1 Planctomycetota bacterium
AAAGAAGCGGCTTCAGTAAAATGTCCTGAGATGGATTACGATAAAATCTACGACCACACGCAGCGTTATAAAAAGATGCGGCACGACCATGACCCGTTCTATCAGGAAATTTATGTCAAAGGCAGAATCACGCCGGAAATGCGTTTTCTGGAAAAGGCAAGAATTTTTGGCGAAATTGAAAATGAAATAGAAGCCATTCGTGCAAAAACTCCTGAAATGAATCCAGCTAAAATTATGGAAAAATACGGCGTTGATGCAATCCTGAACTGCCCTGATAATAAAGCGGCAGCAGAAATGGTTGATGCCTGCAATAAAATTACAAAAACAGGAGATTCATCCGGCGGAGTGGTGGAAGTAATTGTAACCGGCGTGCCGGCTGGGCTTGGCGAGCCGGTATTCTACAAACTTGATGCTGAACTCGGCAGAATGCTCGGAATCGGCGCAGTAAAAGCCGTTGAAATCGGAGCCGGCTTTGCCGTAAAAGATATGACCGGCGTGGAAAATAACGACCAGCTGACTTGCGAAAAAGGCAAAGTAAAATTCGACTCAAATAACGCCGGCGGAATCACAGGCGGCCTTTCAACCGGCCAGCCGATAGTTGCACGGCTGACAGTTAAACCAACGCCAACTATCGATAAGCCGCAGCATACAATCGATAAATATACATTGGAAAATAAAAATCTGGCTGCAATAACACGACGAGACCCAACAATCGTCGGCCGTATCTGGCCGGTGGCTGAAAATTACACAGCTATGGTAATACTCGACCACTTAATGGCTCATTACGGATACGAAGTAATGAAAAATAAAGTGAAATAAAATAAAACAATAAACAAAAGTAAAAAAGCCCTGAAAATTTCAGGGCTTTTTTTATTAACCACAAATTATCTTAAATCTTAGAGCATTTTAATATGAATTTGTACTGACTGCCTCTGACCAAACTCCAGTATTAGGGGTTGGAGCCACTGAGTCACGGGTTTTGACTCTATAAGAACAGTCCATCTCGTAACCAGTGTTATACGTATAAGTTTCGCTTAGCTGCCAGCCACTATCCAAACCAGCACTTGACATACACTCGAAATAATACCAGACAGGACCAGTTTCATCAGAAGCTTCTACAGCTGTCATACTATGAATGTTTCCACTGCAATAAGGCTCTACCGCCCACTGACTTGGATTGGGCGTTGGAGGACTATCATCTGTATTTATGGTTTCAGAAATCGTTTCCGACCAACCGGTTGTTTTACTATTTTCATCTATAGCCCTGACTCTAAACCAATATTCAGTATTAGGATCAAGGTCTGAGAATTCAGCTGCTTCACTACTCTGCCAACTTGTCGGTACAACATTTACATCGAATACCTGATTATCCGCACGCTGGAAATAATAGCTCGTGTAAGAGAAACCACTGCTCGGATCGGACGTGCTTGACTGAACTTCAATCGAGTTTGGAGAAGAATCAGCTACACTTAAAACAGGCGGCAAAGCGGCATC
>JAGLNB010000289.1 GCA_023139715.1 Planctomycetota bacterium
TTCGGCTGATGAGCATATTGGCTGTATTGGTTGCCGGTCTCGCTTCGGGCTATCTTGCACATAATAAATTCAATTTGTCAGAACATTTGGCGAAAAAAATAATGACCATTGTTCTGATAGTTTTCAACTGGCCGATTGCACTTCTCGTAATTTGGCGGATGCAGCTGAATATGGAACTTATCTGGCTGCCAATAATCGGCGTTGTGCTGATGCTGACAATGACAGCTATTTCTGCAGTGATATTTTCTTTTGGTAAATTGGATAGGAAAAGCCGGCTAACACTCATCCTTGCAGGAGGACTTAGCAATCTTGCTTATACAGGTGGAGCATTTGTCTGCTACGCCTTATTCGGCGAAAACGGTTTGGCTATGGCAAATATATACACCTTATTCTGGTTGCCGGTGGTTTGCCTCGTTTTCTTTCCTTTGTTGAAAATTAATGAACTGCGAGTAAATGACGGCATTCCCAAATTAAGTTTAACAGACATATTGGATGCCAGATTTGTCGCTATACCGGCGGTACTGACAGCTATCGTTTTGAATCTTACCGGCGTTAAGCCGTTGGCTTTTGTGGAAAAATTTCATGTTATTGATATGTTTATTTACACTGCATCGATTTTGACTTTCTTTGCGATTGGCCTGCGAATAAAATTTCCCCGACTGAAAAGTTATGTAAACCTGTATTTTCTGATTGCTGCTATAAAATTTGTATTAACGCCTGTTGTTGCACTTTTGATGTTGTGGCTGCTTACGCTGACTGGTCAAAATTTGACTGATACAACTCAAAAGGTAATAATGGTTTTGTCAGCTACTCCATGTGCGGTTATTATGGTAACAATGAGCAACGTCTTCGATTTGGATGCTTCGCTGGGTAGTGCTCTTTGGGTAGCTATGATGGTGGTTTTTGCGGTGGTTGTAGTACCTGTTATGTTCGTTATATTTACTTAGAAGGGGTTGGCAATGGATTATGTAGTGGTAATGGCTGGCGGAACCGGCAAAAGATTGTGGCCGTTGAGTCGCAAAAAACGTCCCAAGCAGGTTCTAAAAATTATTGATGGCC
>JAGLNB010000029.1 GCA_023139715.1 Planctomycetota bacterium
CGTCAGTGAACAAATCACATGCCCCGTTAAATTTTGTCGTTATTACCGGCTTGTTTGCAGCCAATGCTTCGAGAATAAATCGCGAGCAGGGGTCATAAAATGTTGGCAGAATCGCAACATTTGTTATGGACAGGGCGTTTTGAATGTTTCTGACCGAGCCGAGAAATACGATTTGTTTGTGAATATTGAGTTTTCTCGCAAGATAACGATATTTTGCAGTTCCGCCATTTCCCGCTACAATTAGATATGCTTTTCTGTCTGCATTTTGACTTTTCGCAAGAGCCATCGCTTTTATAAGGCCGGTCAGTCCTTTTAATCTGAAGTTATTTGCGGCAAACAGAAACAAAATCGGATTATCAGCTTCCTTTAATTTCAGTTTGGCCAGGATTTGACTGCGGAGTTTGTCGGCTCTTGCTGCGTCGATTTCTTTATTTGTTTTTATGCCGTTTACTATTACAGCGAGTCGCTCATCGTTTATATTGTAATGTTTTTTGAACTGGCTGGCGACGTATTGCGACAGGCAGGCGATTATTGACTCATCAGTTTTTTTGCAGAGTTTTTTTTCGGCTCGCCTCAGAATTGTTCGGCGAAAATTTAGTGGAGCTGTTATTTTTTTATAAGTTTCGATATATTTATTTTGATAGCTTGCAATATTGCGTTCAACGGCTTCGGCAAAACTGCCGCCTCTCGGCTGATAAATATCGGCAAAATCGAAAGGCAGTGTGCTGTGAATTATATCATAGCTGTTTTGCTGGAAATGTTTTTTCAAAGCTTTTGCAAAGGCGAAATAGCGGGTACGCTTGCTGTGTTTTTCATCGCAAAGGATGTGGATGTTTTTAGTTTCCGTGTTGCCCTTTGCTGCCAGTGTATGGACTTCAATGTTAAGATTTGAAAGGGCAGCTGCCAATTCAAAAATCGAACGCTCAGCTCCGCCGAGTGCGATATTAGTCCTCTCTATTATGATTGCGACTTTTTTCTTCATTGCCGGATTATAAGCGAAATTGTTCAGTTTGCAAAGGGGACGCTTCTTGCATGTTTTATGTCGTGTCTGGCCATTTGTTCTGCTTTTTTCAGTACTTTACGAATATTTTTTTTATCGTTTTGGGTAAGTTTATTGCAGCTGGCGTAATTGCGGTAAAATCTTAGCCGGTCGGTTCGGGAGAAATATTTTCCAGGTGCGGAGTAATAGAGTTGAGTGATGTCTTTTATTCTGAATCTTTCAGCGAGTACGGCTGGCTTAAATGCTCTCGCCAAGTCTATCAGATGAAAGTTCTTTCCACTGTCATAAAATATATGGCAGAGGTAGAGGTCGCGATGGCGAAAACCGGTTTTATGGAATTTTTTTATAAAGCCGGCTAATTCAGCGATAAAATTTCTTCGTAGTTTAATATTTTCCGGCGTTGGTGATTGGTAGAAACAATTTGGCAATTTTGTTTCGAGCGATTCTGCATTCGGGATTTTTTTTGTTATTACAAAACTTCTTTTTTCAAAAACAGTTTTCCACAGTTCGCCATAAGCAATGGTTTGTGGTGTATTTATTCCAAGTTTAGTTAGTTTTTCTGCTGGTTCAAAATCGAGTTTGCTCATACTCTTTCGCCAGCCGCAGTTAAGCCAGTTTTTTAGTTGTATTAAAATTGGCGTCTTGTCGTATCTTTTCAGGAACAGTGTTGTTTGTGGCGAATCTATTTCGAACTGTATTCTGCTGCGATGCTTTGCGAGATTTTTTTTGGTTAAACTCGTTCCGGCACTGAAAGAAAAAACAGCTTCGAGAGAATTTAAACCCAATTTGTCAAAAGCTGTTTTGTAATCCGGCCAAACGAAAAAAGTTTCGCAAGTTTTTATAGATTTTGGCTTGTTCATAGAGCAGGGCTTATGGGTTCGTTTCTTAGAAATTCTTTCGTTGCACTACAAACCATATCTACTGTAATTGACTGCATACAGAGATGTTCTTTCCTTTTGCAAATTGGCTTTGCACATGGAGCGCAGTCGGCTTTGCCGATTATCTGGATTTCGTTTTCGTAGCCGGTTTGCGTCCATTGCGGGCTGTTTGGCCCAAATAGACTGACGATTTTTCGTTCAAGAGCGATTGCCATATGTCTTGGCCCAGTGTCATTAGTTATGACAAGTTCGGCAATTGCAAAGAGCGATTTTAATTCGCCAATAGTCAGATTTCTTTCGGCTGAATTTATGAGTTTGTATTTGCTTAAATCGGCGATTTTTTCTGCGATTTGCTTTTCCTGCGGTGCCACTGAAATAATCACATTTGCTTTATAATTTTCAACCAGGCGATTAGCTATTTCTGCAAATCTTTCAGCCGGCCAGCATTTACTTGGCCCAAAAGCTCCGCCTGGAACGATAATAACTGTTGGAGCTTTACTGGTTTCTATTTCCGGCAATTTTGTGTGCATACTTTTTGTTGCCTGCGGGTCGATTGGAATTTCGAGCTTTCTATCGATTACGTCTGCTCCGAGCCATGAAGCGATTGCAAGATAGTAATCGAGCATAGAAATGGGCTTGAATTTTGTATTTGATGATTTTGGCGGATATAGTTTTTCTGTTAGAAGAAATCCTCTTGCTTCTCTTGTATAGCCGATACGCGAAGGTATTTTTGCCATAAAAACGGTTAGAGCTGATGCAAAAGAGTTTTTGAAAAGTACTGCTTTCGTGAAATTTTCAGCTTTGAGCATTTTCACAGTCGTAAATATAGTAGCATTTTCCTGCTGGAGCCATTTATCATTGAAACCGTTTGGCGAAAGAATTTCGCGGATGGCCGGCGCTGCGAGAAATGATATTTGGCTGGATTGAAATTTTTGACGTATCGCTCTAAGTGCAGGCGTGCAAAGAACCGCATCACCGAGAGGAGATGGCAGCCAAACTAAAATCTTGTTTTTTGCATTCTGCATATCTTTTTAAGTTATATTGCTTTACGAAATACGCTTTGCGTTTTGCGGAATTATTTTTTGTTCTGCATAGTATAAAATGTCATAGCCATTACCTGCAGCACAAGTGCAAAAGCCAGCGAAATTAAAATGTTGTTATTGTCTTTGTCCGGACTCATCAGAAACCATATGCCCGCAAATAAGCTCGCCAGAGCCAGTATTTGCACGATTCCAGCTATGAGCCGCATTGTAGAAAATTCGCCGAATATATTATCTCTTTGCATACTTTTTAGCTGCTCGAGAATATTATGAAGGACTTTTTCTATTTTATGCTCACTGACATTTTGCGTGACGGGTTCTTTTGGTGATGGATTTAATTGTGCTTTTTCTTTCGGTTTTTGCAGCGGCTGCGGCTGTTGATGCGGTTTTATAATAAACGGCTTATTTTGAATATTTGTATTTGTACCGCTTCGATTTTGCATTTTTATTATGTTCACAGCTTCTTTCATATTTACCGCCTTATAGTCCGGTTTAATTTTTTCCGGCTTGGTTTGTCGCTGATTTAGTCGTTGATTTATGAGTATTGTTTTACATCCGGCTCGGCTGCCGGCCTGGATATCACGGCTGCTGTTTCCAATCATCCACGACTCGCTAAGCTTAACATCCATTTCGTCGGCGGCTTCGAGCAGCATTCCGGGATTTGGTTTCCTAAGGTCGCTTTCTTTGCGATATTTATCAATAACTCCATCAGGGTGGTAGGGGCAGTAGTAGATTTTGTCGAGCTTGACATTTTTTTCGAGCAACAGCTGTTTTAATCGAGAGTGGATTTCGCTTAATGTTTCTTCGGTTAATATTGCACGTGCTACGCCAGATTGATTTGAGACCACAATTAATTTATAACCCATCTGGCTAAATTCAGCGAGCGATTCGGCAACTCCGTCGAGCAGTTTTACCTGGTCGGGATGATTTATGTAGCCGGGATCCGCAATTAGCGTATCATCACGGTCCAAAAATATTGCCTTATCAGACATATCAAAGCCAATCTGCTATTCTTCTTTTTTAGTTTTGAATAATCCTTTAAGCGTTTCAGTCGCCGCTTTTTCAATATCTTTTCCGGTGTTTATAGCTTCTTTGCCTATATCTTTTTGCGCATCAAGAATTTTGCTGCCTTCTTTAAGCAGTGTCTGGGATAAATCTTTGACTCTTTTAAGCTCCGAACTTAAAGTCGAAAGCATTTCTTTTGGCAGTTTGCCGGCACCCTTTTCTGCGATGCCGCCGGTGATAGCCAGCAGTATTTTACTTGATAGTTTTGCCATATCCAGCTTGTTGTCACTGCCAAGATTCTGCATTTTTATATCGTCAAGTTTTAGCGTAAGTGTGTCAACTTTTCCCGGCAGCGGCAGCAGTTTTACATCGACTTTTATATTGGTGATTTCAAGATTGTTGATGTGCAGCTTTTTGCTTTCTGATTTTGTTTTTTCGCCAGCTGGAATTTGTTTTATAATATCCTGAAGATTGTTTCCTGATACGCCTCTTTGTTCGAGGACAATATCTACTCCATCAAGTTTTATACTCTTTACAATGACTTCATCATCAAGCAGCGAGCCGATGTTGACGCTGATTTGTCCGTTTTCTAATTTGAGCAATTTGTCATGCTGATAGCCGGCCGGATTGCTGATTTGCAGGTCTTCCAAAGTCAGTTTTCCGCTTAGAATTGACAAATCGGCATCATCGAGCGTAACTTTGACATTCAAAGTTTTGGTTGCTGCGGTTTCTATTGCCAGCTTAACAGCTTGTCCAGAGAACAGGTTAATCATTATTATAGTACCAATCAATAGTATCAAAATGCAAACAGCGATGATGCTTAGAGTTTTTCGTATTTTTCTCATTTTTCATCTCTTTTCGCTTTTTATTTTATTTCGACCAATTTTATTTGTTCATTTTTTCACCTGCTTGCTTTAGATGTCCAAAGCAGATGCGTCGCCGCCTTTTTCTTTTATTTTGTCGTAATATATTTTCATGCGTTCTTTAAGCGGAGCTATCGCCTTGCTCAATGAATTAATTTCTGATTTAAGTTTTTTGACATCATCACCGAGCATATCGGTAATCGGAACTTTCTTTAGTCCTTCCATTGCAGAATCAATTTCTGCACTTTTGGCCATTATTGCATTTTTGTATTTCATTGCAGCTGCTGTTAACTGCTCTATGCTCATTTTATCAGCTTCAGTTTTTATTTCACTGATGGATTTATTTTCATCGGTTTTTTTGCTGCACCCGGAAAATGCCACAAGCAGCATTGCCAACATAGAACACAATAAGATTTTTTTTGCATCTTTCATTTTTCCACTCCTTAAAAATCAGATTTTCTTTGCCCGTTAAGATACCACAATTGAGCTTTTAATACGAACTATTTTGTCATGTGTTTTCACATAGCAACGGATTTGGATTTATTGTTTGCAGAATTCCTGCTCGACAAGGTCGCAGATTATGTGATAGCTGAGCTGATGGATTTCCTGGCTGTGTGCGGTGATTTCTTCATTTGCGCAAAGACAGACATCTGCAATTTTTTCAAGTTTACTGCTACTTTTGCCGGTGAAAGCCAGTATTTTCGCCCCTTTTTTCTTTGCCAATTCGGCGGCTGCTACTACATTTGCTGAATTTCCACTGGTTGAAATCGTCCAGAGAACATCATTTTTTTGCACGAGCGCTTCGACCTGCCGGGAAAACACATCTTCATATTTATAGTCGTTGGCAATAGCTGTGATGATGGATGAATTTGTTGTAATCGCTATTGCAGGCAATGCCTTTCTTTCTCTTTTGAATCTTCCAACGAGTTCAGCTGCTATGTGCTGAGCGTCAGCTGCCGAGCCGCCGTTTCCGCAGATGCAGATTTTGCCGCCATTTTTTATCGCTTCTGTTATTATTTCAGCTGCTGCTGCGATTGTTTCAGCGCTGCCGGCTTCAAAATTACTGACAGCTTTTTTGTGCGTTTCTATCGCTTGCCTTATTTGGTTTTCTTTATTTGTATTCATTATTTTTGTTTCAGTCGTTTCATTTTTTCGATTGTAGCTGTTGAGCTTTTTCCTTTGACCAGCGGAGCGAGAACCACTTTGCCGCCATACGATTCAACAAATTTTTGGCCGACTACGCCTTTCTCCGCCCAGTCCTGGCCTTTGACCAATACGTTCGGCTTAATTTTTTCTATTAAGTTTTGCGGAGTCGGCTCGTCGAAAATTATTATGTAATCGACAGTTTCCATTGCCGTCAATACAGCGGCTCTGTCATATTGATTGTTGATTGGGCGACTTGGCCCTTTGATAGCTTTTACGGAACTGTTACTGTTCAACCCGACAACGAGTATGTTGCCTTGCTCCTTACAGAATTTTAGAAATTCGATATGGCCTCTGTGCACTACATCAAAGCAGCCGTTAGTAAAAACAATTTTATCATTTTGTTTTTTGTGCCAGTTTAGCTCGGTAGTTGATGAATCTCCGGTTCGCAGCTTTCCGGCCTTGCCGCGATTTTCGCTTATTATTTCATTTATAATTTCTTCAATGGTTACAGTTGCAGTTCCGAATTTTTCCACTTCAATCCCGCCGGCTATATTGGATATTTGAACAGCTGTTTTGTAATCACAGCCGGCTGCAAGCGTGATGGCCAGCGTTGCCAGAACCATATCTCCGGCACCGGTTACATCGTAAACGCTTCTTGGAACAGTTGGTACTATCTCGCTGATTTTTGCTGTTTTAAGAAAAGCTCCTTCTTTGTCGAGCGTTACTATTGCGGCTTTCAGCTTTAATTGTTTTAGTAATTTTTCGGCTGCCTTTTCTGCTTCCTGTGAATTTTCTATTTCAAAGCCGACAGCTATTGCCGCTTCTCTTCGGTTTGGCGTAATCAGTGTTGCGTTTTTATATTTTGAGTAATCGCTTGTGGGCGATGGGTCAACGAGCACTTTTTTATTTTCTTTGTTTGCCAGCTCGAGCATTTCTTTGCAAACCGCCTCACTGAGCATGCCTTTGTTATAGTCCTGCAAACAAATTAAATCGACCTGCTTTAGTTTGTCTTTGTATTGCTTCAGGATTGACTGGATTATTTCCTGCGATAGTGGAGCTGTTGATTCCTCGTCGATTCTCATTAGCTGCTGGCGATGGCGGTGTTGAGCCAGGCCTATAAGGCGTTTTTTGGATATTGTCGGATGGCTTTTAATTGCGAGCAGGCCGGTTGTATCGGCCTTTGCTTTTGTCAGCATCTTTTTTAACGTTTTACCGTTTTGGTCGTCTCCGATAATTCCGAGACAATACGGCTTTGCTCCAAGTGCTGCCAAATCAACAACAACTGAGCCGGCTCCGCCGCAGGTATGTTCAATCTTAGCCACTTTCAATACCGGCACAGGTGCTTCGGGACTTATTCTCAGCGCATCGCCGTAAATATAGCTGTCGAGCATAAAGTCGCCTACTACCAGAATTTTCGGCGAGCCGAGATTCGTTACTATTTTTAATAGCTTTTCGTACATATTATTTTTTATTTTCTGTTATTATCATTTGCCCAGATTTTACCTGCCAAAGTGTTTTCGAGCAATTTTATTATTTTATCTTCATTTTCGACAAATTCTAATTCAATAGCCAGATAAGCGAATTCGTTTTTCAATTTTGAAAAATCTTTTTGTGTTGTCAAAATCAAGTCAGCTTTTTTTTGCTCTGCCAGCTGATGTATTTCATTTATGTCTTCATCTTTATATTGGTAATGGTCACTGTAAATTTTTGTTCCGGTTAAATTTGCGCCGAGTTTTTCAATCGTATTGAAAAATGCATCTGGATTTCCAATTCCGCAAAAAGCGAATACCTTTTTATCCTTTAATTGTTCAATACTGTCATTGCGAGAAGCGCAGCGACGAAGCAATCTCGGATTTTCAATGAGTTGAGATTGCTTTGCTTCCG
>JAGLNB010000290.1 GCA_023139715.1 Planctomycetota bacterium
CGCCGAGAAAATATATTTTTCTTGTAATTGAAAAATTGCGTGAAATTACAGGTCTGGGGTTGGCTCGCAGTGAAAATCTTATTGACCAGACTGCAAATACCGATGCCTTTGTTGAAGTTTCAGGGATTCTAAAAGCTCATTCGAGCAACCTGATAAAAATAGCAAACGATTTGAGATTGCTGCATTTGCTCGGCGAGATTGAGCTTGCGAAAGTCCAGGTCGGCTCATCGGCTATGCCGGGAAAAGTAAATCCCGTAATTTTGGAAGCTGTAATTCAGGCGGCAATAAAAGCAGCAGCCAATGATTATATTGTTACGCAGGCGGCCTCGAGAAGTGCTTTTCAGATTAACGAATTTATGCCGCTTTTGTCTTTTGCGATTTTGGAATCGATGGATATTTTCGTAAACACAGCTTATATGCTGGCTGATTTTGTTGCGAAAATAAAAGCGAATCCCTTAAAGTGCATTCAGTATTGTGATAAAAGTACTACGCTTATTACAGCTTTTGTTCCTCAAATAGGATACGACAGGGCAAGTGAGTTAATAGGAGAATTTACTTTGGCAAAGCGTGAAAATTTAAGAGAATTTCTAATTGAAAAACTCGGCAGCGAAATGGTTAAAAAGGTTTTGTCGCCATCGAATTTGATGGCTCTTGGATACAGGGATAATGGAAAAAACGCCTAAATCATTGAGGTTGCAGCTCGGACTGTTCGGCAGAACCAATGTGGGAAAATCAAGTTTTCTCAATATGGTAGCCGGTCAGGATGTGTCTATTACTTCAACGGTAGCCGGCACGACAACCGATGTGGTTGAAAAATCTATGGAACTTTTGCCGTTAGGGCCGGTTGTCTTTTTGGATACGGGCGGCTTTGATGATTTATCGCAGCTCTCAAAGCTTAGAATTGAAAAAGCCAAAAAAGTTTTCGCAAGAGCTGACGTGATTGTCCTTATTGCCGAATCGAATTTTTGGGGCGAATATGAAGATGATATTCTAAAAACGGCAAAGGAAAATAAAACGCCGTTTATTATCGTTGTAAATAAAATCGATTTAGCTGAGCCGAAAGATGATTTTCTCGAAAAGATAAAAGAAAAAACAGATAAGTTTTTGCTTTGTTCTAGTTTGGATTTGGCGAAACGTGATGATTATGTAAATATTTTCAAACAGCATCTGATTGATATTTGCCCTGATGATTTTTTGAATCCGCCGAGTTTGATTGGTGATATTTTGCCAGCTGGCGGCTTGGCGGTTCTGATTATTCCGATAGATTTGGAAGCTCCGAGAGGCCGGCTGATTTTGCCGCAGGTGCAGACCATAAGAGATGCCCTTGATAATGATGCGTGTTGCCTTGTAGTTAAGGAAAAGGAATATGCAGCTGCACTTGAAAATTTGAAAAGGCCGCCGGATATTGTTGTTTGCGATTCGCAGGTGGTTTTGAAAATGGCAGCTGATACGCCGAAAAATGTAAAATGCACAACGTTTTCGATTCTCTTTTCGAGGTACAAAGCTGATTTGACAGATGCTGCTGCAAGCGCTGCTGTGATAGATAAATTAAAAAGTGGTGATAAAGTTTTAATAGCTGAGGCGTGCAGCCATCATCCGATTCAGGATGACATTGGCAGGGTAAAAATTCCACGCTGGCTAAGGCAATATGTAGGCGGTGATTTACAAATAGATTCCTGCGCAGGCAGAGATTATCCTGAAAATCTAACTGATTACAAACTTGTAATTCATTGCGGCGGATGTATGCTAAACAGAAGAGAAATTCTGCACAGAATTGGGTGTGCAAAAAATCAGGGTGTTCCGGTAACAAATTATGGCGTATGTATTTCGTTTGTGCAGGGCGTACTCGAAAGAGTGCTTGAGCCGTTTCCTGCAGCTTTGGATGCGTTTAGAGAAGAAATTAATAAGAATTAAGTTGATGTTCAATTATGAAAACAGAGGGGCGAAAAATGGGGCAACTAATTAGCGTAAAAATAAATGGATGTGAAGTCGAAGTTGAGCAGGGCTCTACTATACTTGCAGCGGCAGAAAAAATCGGAATAAAAATTCCAACTCTCTGCTA